>JAISRJ010000148.1 GCA_031273705.1 Clostridiales bacterium | reverse complement strand
CATATGCGGTCATCTGTGAATCTTTGCCGGACTTAATTACCTCGACACGCTTTATCGAAGTCAAACACAGAAAAAAAGTGGCGGCAATAATTATTATACATTTAACGCCAAGGTTGGTGATAATAAACAACGCGGCATTCCATCCAAAGGCTCTAATCAGCGCGGCAAGTGTAAAGCCATATCCCATCGAACGGATAAAGAGTATTACATAAGCCGCGAGCGAACCTAAAGGCACAAACGCGGTCAGCCAGACCAACAGCATATATCCGCCGTTTTGAATCACTCCTTCAACAAATGTCTCCGCTCGCGTATCATCATTGTTTGTAAGCAAGTCTAAACTGCTTATAAGCGCTTTATTCTCCGCTTCATCCGCGCTGACAGCCTGAAAAACGCCTATCATAAAGCCCATGACCAAACAAATAAGCAGAATTATCACATAAAATTTCCCTATTATAGTTCTGGCTTCTTTCCTTTTATATTTCATACCCATTCACTTCCCGGTCAAGCTGCTAAATTATATTCAGGATAATTATAAAATATGAAATTCTAATATTTTCGCGTTTAAAGGGTAAGATAATACCAAGGGAGGAAGACAAATGAAAAAATGCCTATTGCTTGCGAAAAAATACCTATTGCTTGCCTGCTTAACACTAATTCTTCTTTCCGGCTGCGGCCAATTCGATTCTGAATTCTCATTGGATTCTTCCGATTCACCCGGCGCGGAAATTATAGAGCGCGGCGCGATTTTGGTAGGGGTAAAGGTCGATGCCCCCAGAATGAGTTCGCTTATACCAGAATCAAACGAATTCGAAGGGTTTGAAGTGGATGTCGCCAAATTACTCGGTGAAAAGATCTTCGGCGACGCAAACAAAACCTGTATCAAGCCCGTTACCCCGCAAAACAGAATAGATAAATTGAACGAAGGCTGGATAGATTGCACTATCGGTACATTTACTATAAACGAAGATAGAAAAAAATTGATTCATTTTTCGGAGCCATATTACGAAGATCATTTGGCTTTCTTGGTCAGAAGAGCCGACAGAATGACCAAGATCGAGGAGCTAAACGGAAAAATCGCGGGTTTAGCTGTCGGTACTGCTCCCACAAAGCCATTACCGGCTATGATAGAAGAACGTGGATTAAATATTAATGTCGTGGAATATCCGGATTATCCCATATTAAAAGGAGCCTTGCTTGCCGGAGATGTAGACGCGTTTTGTACAGTTCGGGCTGCCTTGTTTGGTTATGTAGACGATTATACAGAAGTAATGGAAGAAGCGTTTAACCCTATCCAATATGGCATTGCTCTTAAACTTGGCAATCAACAGTTATGGGATTATCTTAATAATTTCGTCACAAAACTTCAATCTGACGGGACATTGGATCAACTAAAACAAAAGTGGAATGTGTAGCTCGGTATCCTCTACCGTAAATCTGTCCACCCCTGTGACTGAAATTTGGAGGACATATGGAAAAACTCAATATGTTATTGGAGAATATTAGCGTAAAAAATAAAGTTATAGCCATAGCGATAACAGAGGCCGTTTTGGTGTTGTGCTTTTCCACGCTGTTGATAATAGTCAGCTTTGTAAGTAACCACCAATATCAAAGAGATATGATCGAATTCTCCAATGAATTTAAAATAATGTCCAGAATATCCGAAAAATATAATAATATACACATCTTGGCTCTAAAGTCGTTATTGTTTCGGGATGATCCGGAAATAAGCGCGACCCTGTCGGAACAGTTTGCTCAGGCTTTCTTGGACACAGAGGCTGAAATATTGGCTTTGGAGCAGGTTTTGCCTCCTCTTTCGCCCGAAAATAAAAGCGTCAATAAGGTCTATGGATTTTTATATCACCTGCAATCTTTTGTATATAGCATTCCGACAATAACACCGGACAAAATGGAAAGTTTTTTTGCCTCGTTAGAATCCGACATTACCGGACCTATGGCGTTAAATTTTACAAATCTCTTTAATAGTTTAAACGACAACATATTAATAGCCGCCGAACAAAATCATAGAGCTTTAGTCGACAATCTCATAGCTTCAGGTATTGCTATGATCATACTCTTTAGCTTGTCAATCGCGTTCACAGCCATGGTTATAAAAAATATACGTATGCCGCTTCAAGATCTTACTATAGCCGCCGACCGTATGACTTGCGGTGATTTCAGCGGGATGGAGGCAAGCAATCGCAAGGATGAATTAGGAATACTTGCCAATAAATTCTTCGATGTTTCTAGGGTAGTCGCGAATATGTTAAATGACATAAATATTATGAACGAACGGCAAATCAAAATAGGCGACATAGATTATTTTATGGATGAGACGCAATATCAAGGAAAATTTAAAGACATGATTTGTCAAGTAAACGGTCTGTCAAAGTCCGTTATAGACGATATGCTTTCTCTGCTTGATACACTTAGAAAAGTAGCAATGGGTAATTTTGATGTAAGTTTGGTTCAATTACCAGGCAAAAAAGCTATGTTTAATTTAGCCGTTGATCAATTGAAAAATAATCTAAATAGCGTCGAATTCGATATTGAGGGGTTAATCACCGCGACACTCAATGGTCAGCTGACAACTCGCGCGGACGACGCTAACCACGAAGGCGGCTGGAAAAAAATCATTAACCGCTTGAATGAACTGATTGACGCTATGGTTTTACCTATAGAGGAAGCCAAGACCGTAATGACATTGGCAAGCGGCGGTAATCTTGATAGCAAGGTAATTGGAGAATACAAAGGAGAATTTAATGATTTTAAGGAAACAATCAATCAAATGCTTGACGATCTAAAGAGC
Source organism: Clostridiales bacterium (assembly GCA_031273705.1). Classification (GTDB taxonomy): domain Bacteria; phylum Bacillota; class Clostridia; order Lachnospirales; family WQUN01; genus JAISGK01. The sequence goes on along the minus strand of JAISRJ010000148.1, from coordinate 13,968 downwards.
TACATCACTAACATCAGTGAAATATTAGGCAATTTGTCGAATGACAATTATAATATTGAGGTAAGCATAGAATATAGCGGCGACTTTGCTCCTATTAAATCAGCTATGAACAATATTATTGATCGTGTAAATAATGTCATGGGTGAAATAAAGGCGACATCTGAGGAAGTAGCGACGGGGACATTGATGATAGCTGGCTCGACAAACGAATTAAGCGACGGGGCTGAACTGCAGCAGTCGGCAATTCGGCAAGTTAATTCGCTTATGTCCTCTATACTGGAGCAGGCGGGCGACATATTTACATTAAGCCATGACGCGAACGAACTTTCTAGAACCGTATCCGGCAATGCCGCGGAAGGCAACAAAAAAATGTCCTCTATGCTCACTTCTATGGAGGAAATATCAAAAGTCTCCAACAGTATATCCGCAATAATTAAGATAATAGAAGATATAGCGTTTCAAACTAACTTATTGGCGCTTAACGCCGCCGTGGAGGCCGCGCGAGCCGGTCAATACGGCAGAGGGTTCGCGGTTGTGGCGGATGAGGTCAGGAATTTGGCAATCCGGAGCCAAAAAGCGTCGGCGGACACAGAACTGCTTATAAAGGACACACTAAAAAAAGTATCTGAAGGAAATAAATCAGCCGCCGAAACCGCTACCTCACTGGATGAAATCATGAACGGTATAGAAAAAATCTCAGAATATATCAGAACCATAGCACAAGATTCAGAAAATCAAACTCAAAGCATTTCACAGGTAAACAAAGCTTTAGGTCAAGTGGTAGAAGTAACAGGAAAAAACACAGCTTCTACACAAGAAATCGCCGCTTCTACACAAGAATTAAGTACCCAAGCCGAAATTTTCAGAAAAATGATTGCCGATTTTAAACTAAAGGGAAGCCTGGGTGAGCAAATGGAGGACACCGACCGTACCGCGTAAGGGTACGACCCCCGACTGGCATTCGCGTAAAACCATTTACAGAGAGGCGCAAGTTTGCATATTCTGCAATGGTAATTTGCCGTTAATGTGGGTAACTACATAGCGACAATATTCTAATAAGCGCCTTATGTGAATGAGCATTGCGATTCCTGCCGCCGGGGGCGGACGTGTTATTGCGTCAACCTCTCATTAAATGCTTTTTTTAATTATATTAAGATAATACAATAAAGCCGCGGTCGTTTTGGCATCCACTATGCCACCGTTTTGTATCAGATCGAATGCCTGTTCCGGAGTGTATTTTTCAATAGTTACAAATTCATCCTCATCCAGGTTTTGATGTGAATCAATCAAATCTTCCGCAATAAAAACCGTTAATTGCTCCGTACAAAAGCCGATTGAGGTATAAAACGAAAATATTTTATTTAGCTTGCCGGGTTTTTTGCCTATCTCTTCTTCCAATTCACGCGCGGCGCAGACTTCGGGAGTTTCTCCGTCTTCCAAGATCCCCGCCGGAATCTCCAGCGCCATGTCTTTTAAAGGATGACGATATTGTCTCACAAAAATTAACGCTCCATCCCAATCCACCGGCAATACCGCGGCCGCGGGCGCGTGAAGCGCAATCTCCCGTTTAGCTTCCCTGCCGTCCGGCAAACGAATTGTGTCCAATTGTATATCCATTAAAATCCCGTTATATTTCGTCTCGGATTTTAAAATTTCATAAGGCAAGCGATTCCCTCCTCTTTTTCGTTTATTTTGTGCAACCGCCTAGATCAAAAGTCCGCGTTATTAACCGTCCTGGCAAACGGCAAAACATCACGAATATTTTGCATACCTGTTAAGTACATAACCATTCTCTCAAACCCCAACCCAAAACCCGCGTGCTTAACTGTCCCAAACCTGCGCAAATCCAAATACCAATCGTATTCATCTTTATTCAAATTAATTTCATCCATGCGTCTTTGCAAAACTTCCAGCCGCTCCTCGCGCTGGCTACCGCCTATTATCTCACCAATTCCCGGTGTAAGCAAGTCCATAGCGGCAACTGTTTTTTTATCATCATTAAGCCGCATGTAAAACGCCTTTATATCTTTGGGATAATCTATAACAAACACAGGCCGCTCAAAAACTTTTTCTGTAATATATCTCTCATGCTCCGTCTGCAAATCCATTCCCCAACTGACAGAAAATTCAAATTTCCGCTTGGCTTTAAGCAATTCTTCTATAGCGTCCGTATAGGTTATCTTGGCGAACGGAGAGTTAATAATATTCTCCAAACGAGATATTAACGACTTATCAATAAATCCATTGAAAAATTCCATTTCTTCGGGCGCGTGCTCTAGCAAATACCTAATAGTAAATTTAAGCAAATCTTCCGCCAAAGACATATTATTCTGTAGGTCGGCAAATGCCATCTCCGGCTCTATCATCCAAAATTCCGCCGCGTGACGGGGAGTATTGGAATTTTCCGCCCTAAATGTCGGACCAAAGGTATAAACATTTCTGAGAGCGAGCGCGAATGCTTCCGCGGATAACTGGCCGCTAACAGTAAGATGTGTTTTCTTCCCAAAAAAGTCTTTATGATAATCTATATTACCGCTTAGATTGTTCATATCAAGGGTAGTGACTTGGAACATCTCGCCCGCGCCTTCGGCGTCACTGCCGGTAATTATAGGCGAATGCAGATAGATAAAATCCCGCCGGCTAAAAAATTTATGCACCGCCTGCGCCGCCAACGATCTCACACGAAATACAGCGGCAAAAGTATTCGCTCTTGGACGCAAGTGGGCTATGGTTCGCAAAAATTCAAATGAATGCCTCTTTTTCTGCAACGGATAATCTAAAGCAGACGTTCCTTCTACTATTATGCGACTGGCTGTTATCTCTATGGCTTGCTTTTGTCCTTGGCTTTCAACTATTATGCCCTCTACAGTGACCGCCGAACCAACGCCTAATTTAACAATGTCTTGAAAGTTATCCAATTCCATATCCGCGATTACTTGCAAGCTTTTAAAAAACGTACCGTCGTTCAGTTCGATAAAAGCAAAACTTTTATTATCGCGCACTGTCCTTACCCAACCGCCAACTTTAACCTCTTTGTTAAGAAACAAACTGGATTGTTTGAAAATATCCTTGATGTATTCGTACATAGGCTCCTCCTTTGTGGTCAAAATGATTATAACGCCCTATTATCAATCTTGCACCTATTATTTTCCGAGACATACCCAAGTATATTTTTCCCCATTGACAGCAATACTAGTAATGTTATTGCATTAATTAAAGAAGGAGGTAATTATGTTGTCTAATCAAGAGATCAAATGCCAAGTGTCCACATGTAAATACAATGACACAAACAAAGTTTGCACACTTCATGACATCCAGGTCGGGAACACAGGATCTCAGGCTCATGAGAAGCAAGAAACCCAATGTAACAGCTTCCAGGCAAACTAATATAGACATATTACATTTGCTGGCAAAAAATAAGCCATACACTAATATTAGCGTATGGCCTATTTTTTACTTCGCGTATTCAATCGCGCGTGTTTCACGAATAAGATTTACTTTAATCTGTCCAGGATATTCCAATTCAGATTCAATCTTTTTAGCGACTTCACGGGCAAGCAAGGTCAGAGCCGCATCGTTGACTTCTTCGGGAATGATGATAATGCGCAGTTCACGACCCGCCTGTATAGCGAACGATTTTTCCACACCTTTAAACTCATCAGCAATGCTTTCTAATTTTTGCAGACGTTTAATATATGATTCCAATGTTTCTCGCCTAGCGCCTGGTCTGGAAGCGGAAATAGCGTCGGCTGTCTGCGTAATAATAGAAATAATATTAGTAGGTTCAACGTCGCCGTGATGAGATTCCACAGCGTTGATGATAATGTCGGACTCACGATATTTTTTACATAAAGCGGCGCCGATCGAAACATGTGTTCCTTCCAAGTCATGGTCAACCGATTTTCCAATATCATGCAGCAACCCAGCGCGTTTGGCCATCAAAACATCCGCGCCCAACTCCCCCGCGATAAGTCCGCAAAGATGAGATACTTCGATGGAATGTTTCAAGCAATTCTGACCATAGCTGGTACGAAATTTCATTTTACCCAGCAACCGAATCAACTCTTGGTGAAGTCCATGTACCCCGGTTTCAAAGGTTGCGGCTTCGCCTTCCTCACGAATCATGACTTCTACTTCTTTTTTTGCCTTTTCAACCATTTCCTCAATACGCGCGGGGTGCACACGGCCGTCTATAATCAGTTTTTCCAATGCGATTCGCGCGATTTCACGACGCATTGGGTCGAATCCCGACAAAATGACGGCCTCCGGAGTATCGTCAATAATCAAATCAATACCTGTCAAAGATTCCAACGTTCTAATATTACGGCCCTCTCGCCCAATAATGCGGCCCTTCATTTCATCGTTGGGCAGTGTAACAACGGATACAGTCGTTTCGGCGACATGATCGACCGCGCACCGCTGAATAGCGCCGGCCACAATCTCTCTGGCTCGTTTGTCCGCCTCAATCTTAGTCTTGGCTTCAATATCCTTAATCAAAAGCGCGGATTCCAATCTAACCTCATTCTCGATATTAGAAAGTAGAAACGCTTTTGCCTGTTCGGAAGTAAGCCCGGATATTCTTTCCAATTCCTGCTGCTGCTTTTCAACCAACTTATCAATCTCGGCTTTTTTTTCGTCTACAGCCGCTAACTTCCTTTGAAGCTGGTCGTCTTTTTTCTCAATAGCATCGCTTTTTCTGTCTAAACTTTCCTCTTTTTGAATCAGCCGCTTTTCAGCCCGCTGTAACTCGTTTCTGCGCTCTTTTGCCTCTTTCTCCGCTTCATTTTTCGACTTGATGCTTTCTTCCTTGGCTTCCAGAAGAAGCTCTTTCTTCTGAGCCTCAGCCGCTTTTTTCGCTTCATTTAGAATGGTTTCCGCCTGAATTTCGGCAGTTCCGATCTTTGATTCCGCAACTCTTTTTCTATAAAAAACACCAATAAAAAAACCAACAAAACAGCTTAAAACAGTCACAGCAATAACAATTGCTGGATGTATTATGCTAACGCCTCCTTGTGCAACGTTGTAAGAAGTACCTAAGTACCTTGATAATTCTAACCTACTTGTAAAACCATGTCAACAGAAAAAAAGAGACTTTGCAACTCAAGCCTCTTCAGAAAATTTTCTTCCAAATATCAAAAAACGTTGGGAATGAAATATTCACGCAATCAGTATCCTCTATAACGGATACCCCTTCCGCGATAGCGGACGCCACGGTTAAACTCATAGCGACACGATGGTCGCCGTGGCTTTGGAGTGTCGTTCCGCGCAATGTAACTCTGCCGTCAATAATCATTCCGTCGTCTGTTTCAAGAATACTTGCTCCTAACTTGCGTAATTCTTTAGACATTACGCTGATTCTATCTGATTCTTTATATTTTAACTCGGCGGCGTCCTTTATAACGCTTCTGCCTTTTGCGCAAGCCGCCGTCACAGCGAACACAGGAATCTCGTCTATCATTCGTGGTATTATATCCCCTTCCAATGTAATAGGGCTTAACTCGGACGAGCAAACCGTTATATCCGCAACTGGTTCACCGGCTTCGATTCGCTCATTTGAATATATTAGGCGAGCGCCCATCGCGCGAAAAGCGTCAATAATTCCGGTTCTAGTCGGATTAATACCCACATTCGTTACCGTAAGTTCACTATTTGGAATAATCAGCCCGGCGGCCAGAAAAAACGCCGCTGAGGAAATGTCTGAAGGTATGGTAATATTTTGCGCGGTAAGTTTTTTCACTGGGTGAGAAATTATTCTGTTGCCGATTTTCACTATATTCGCGCCAAAATTGTTCAGCATTATCTCGGTATGATCCCTCGTCGGCTGAGGTTCGACAATAACCGTTTTGCCCTCAGCATATAGGCTTGCCAACAAAATAGCGGATTTTACCTGAGCGCTTGCGACAGGTAATGTGTAAGCGACTCCGGTCAAGTCAGAACCGAATATAGTAAACGGAGCTGTTTTTGGCATCTGATTTAAATCATTAGAAAACTTAGCCCCCATTTGCCTCAGAGGAGCAAACACCCGCTCCATCGGTCGCCTTTGAATAGACGTGTCGCCGGTTAAATGAGTATTAAAATTCTGCCCGGCAAGAATTCCCGTTATTAACCTTAATGTAGTGCCGCTGTTTCCCACATCCAGAATATCGGCAGGAGCGATAAATCCATTCAGACCTTTGCCTTCGACCCGCACATACTCGCCATCACGCGCAATTTTTATGCCTAGTTTCCTAAAACACTCAATAGTCGATAAACAGTCCCCGCTCGCCAAAAAACCATTTATCTCGCTGGTTCCGTCAGCCAGCGCGCTAAACATAACCGCCCTATGTGATATAGATTTATCTCCGGGCACACTGATTGTTTTATGGATATATCCACCCGGTCGTGATTGAGTTGAAAAACTATTCAAAATGACCATCCGACGTTCACCGGCAGCTATCTCGTACAACCCGAACAAATCCACGCATTTGTTCCAAGGTGCCCATCGTCACGCGAATCCAAGTATCCATTCCAAAAGGGGCGCCCGGTCGGACAATATAGCCTTTCTTCATTAACTCATAAAATACTTTCAGGCTGTCATAACCCGTGTCAGTCATAACAAAATTAGCCTGGCTGGGGATGTAATTTACACCGATAGCGTCCATTTCCTTACAATAGTAATCTATAGCCGAGCGGTTGTTCTCATAAGCTTTCCGAACAAAATCACGATCCAAATAAGCCGCGTATGCCGCCTCTTGCGCCTGAATCGTAACATTAAAGGGAGGCCGAACTTTTTCAAACAAGTTGATAAGATTTTCATCGGCTATGCCATAACCCACACGCAGAGAAGCAAGCCCATATATCTTAGAAAAGGTCTTTATTAGTATAACATTCTTGTATTTTCTCAACATATCCAGGGTTTGGGGATAGTCGGGGTCACTTGCAAATTCCGCGTAGGCTTCATCCATCACAACAACAATATTCGACGGAACTTTTTTTAGAAACACTTCCTCTTCAGCTTGTGTAAATGCGGACCCAGTTGGATTATTGGGGTTTGCGATAAATATAACCTTTGTTTTATCTGTAATCTTTGATATGATCGCGTCCAAATCAAAAGCGTGATTTTTCATCGGGGCATATATCATTACCCCGTCCATCGAAACAACACTGGCGGCATATTGAGAAAAAGTCTCTTCGCCGGTAATACACTCGTCTCCGGGATTTACAAAGACCTTTCCAACCATTGCGAGAACTTCATCGGCCCCGCAGCCAAAGACAATTTCCGTTGGCTTAATACCAAGCGATTTAGCAAGTAAATCGCGCAATTTCGTGCAATTGCCGTCCGGATAATAATTTGTATCCTTCAAAGATTTTATAATAGCTTCCTTAGCGCGTGGCGAACAACCCAAAGGATTCTCGTTCGACGCTAATTTTACAACATCGGTCAGCCCAAACTCGCGTTTTACATCCTCAATCGGTCTGCCGGGGACATACGGGGTCATTGGCTTAATTGTTTGTCGATAGTTTATCATACATGCCTCCTAATAAAGTCTATACAGTCCGTGTACTTTACCTATAACCAAGCAGTTTTCTATAATAATAGATTTATAAGCGTCGTTCGCGGGTTGTAAACGTATATAGTCTTTCTCGTGAAAATAGGATCTTATTACGGGTTCGGCGTCAATCAAGGCTATCACAATATCGCCGTTTTTAACCTCGTTAGTTTGACTAACCAAAATTAAATCCCCCTCACGTATTCCCAAATCAACCATAGCATCGCCTTTAACTCTGAACATGAAGGCCTGATCGAAGGATATGTAATTAGCCGGAAACGGAAAATATGTCTCAATATTCTCCATAGACATCAATGGCGCATCTTCTACTATCCGGCGAATCAAGGGAACACTGGCGATTTTATTGGAAAAACCATAAAAGTTGTCATCCAAAATCTCAATTGACCGGTTTTTTGTAGGAGAACGACGTATATATCCCTTATTCTCAAGGATTTCCAAATGAGCGTGGACGGTGGATGTAGATTTCAAATTGACAGCGTCGCAAATTTCACGGACTGTAGGCGGGTATCCTTTTTTGCGGATTTCGCTTTTAAGAAATTCATATACTTTTTCTTGTCTGCTGCTAAGTTGGCCGGGCATTAATCAATTCCTCCTGTGGCAAAAAGCTCTTGATAATTATATCACACCTGAAATAAAGATGACACAAAAAAACCGATGGACTCCGCCCATCGGTCTAGTGCCGCACTGGATATTATACTCACGAGCGTAAGCATTTGCCAATAACATACGAAAATTTTTAGAGCAAGACAAAGAAGATGGCTGCGCCGCGTACCCTCAGGTACGCAAGTAGCCGTCTGATGCGGTATTGTGCTAAAAAGACCGTATGGATGGCAAATGATTTCACTTGCGGGTATAATTGCCTTTATCGTAGATAGATATTTTCTATATAGCTTCACAGATAACCTAACTGCCTGGCTATGTCTATCATGATAGAAATGTCTTTATCTAAAAAATCATGTTCCTTTATAAGCGCGACATAGCCTAACGCAAACCCTTTGGTATCTTTTATTTCTACACATAACGCCTTCAATTCATATTCATCCATCAGTTCTAATCCCACGCGTGAAATAGGTTCGGGCAACTCGTCGTCTATTATAACATATCGTTCCGTGTCTATTCTTCGTAAGAATTCTTTAAACCTAAAAGCGGATATCCGTGACAAAACATCCTTTAAAGGGAGATGTCCCTTTTGCAGAAACTCATATTTGCACGAGATAAACTTAGGCGGCATTATACCAGGCTCAAAAAATTCCATGATGATTATTCTGTCGCCCTGTGTATCTTTCAATCCGCGTTCAGATAACATTTGTACTCTTTGATAGATTCTATTTTGTTGTTCTTTTGCGGAAGATTTATTTATACTGCCGTGGCTCTTATTATTCTTTAAGTAAAACAAACCTATATTTATCACTTGAAGCGCGGCAAACAAAAATATGCCATTTATCAATATAGACATACCGTTTGCTGTAATAAAGGTTAGTATTTCCCGCAAAGATTATACACCTTCTGTCTACATGCTAGTCAACTATAATGCGATTTGCCAATAGCCGCAAGACAATTTGGACAACTGCATTACATATTATGAACATGCCGGGCAGAGGTTACTTTTCTGGACTTACAATTTTGTAACAAAAAAAATGCTCACACTAAATCAGACGCCGATTTTTAAAATAAAGATATTGCATTTTTATGGCGTTATTTTGTTCATCGGTAATCATTTCAAACAACATGTCACGTATTTCTAAATTGGAAAAGCTGGAATATATTCTGCGATAATATTCCGACAATTCAAGTGCCGCAAACATAGCCTTTTCGCATTCCGGAGCGAAATCATACTCCGCGCCTCGAGACGGTGTAACATGCTCGGCTCTAAGAATTTGCCCTGTCAAACGTTTATAAATATCTACAAAATATTTCTCGTGCTTTTGTTCATCCATTCTGATAAGGCGCAAGATTTCTTTGTAGGAAGTGTCTTTTGTCATTTTACTTAATCGATGATAAAATTGTATGCTCTCTCTTTCCTCCTCAACAGCCGCAATCAAAATGTCGAGCATTTTTTGATCAGGCGACAATGAGCGATATGTATCCATTTACATTCCTCCCTTGAATATATTTTATTCGGTAGTAAAAATAATATTTCATGTATATTATCTTTCTGGAAATACATAATAAAATTGGGGAATATTGGAGAGAGGGTAATTATTATGAAAAGAGTTTTTATTCCTATATTGATGTGTATTTCCTCGGTGTTTCTGATGGGTACCGCCTATGATGATAAAAATTTTAGCTCTGTCTTGGCAAAAGAGTGTGTTATCGCAACGAAACGTCTTAATGTGCGAACGGGACCGGGCGTCGAATATCCTGTGGTAACCAGTCTGGCGGAAGATACCAAATTATCTGTAATAGGCGCGATAAATAATTGGTTTGTCGTTATACTGCCGGATCAATCCGTAGGTATGGTCTCAAAGAACTTTGTTAATATAACGAAATTTAAAGAAGTTTCACAAGGCGCGGACGATGAAATAATTAGACAAGAATCTGATGAACTTGAAGAAGAAATAATATACGCGGAAGAAAGCCCGGCGGAACGATTATTTTTGTTGGTAAACGAGGCGCGTATGAAAAATCATCTGACAGCTTACTCATGGGATAATCAATTAAATGAAGCCGCGCGGATAAAGGTAGAGGACATGGCGGAGAACCATTATTTTGGGCACGAATCTCCTAATCTTGGCACACCATTTCTTATGTTGCGTGATATAGGTATATTTTATAAAACGGCCTCCGAAAATATTGCTAATTCAGAATCCATTGAGTCCGCTCACGAGAAAATGCTTAACAGCTTGGCGCACAAATCCAACTTGCTAAGCAAACGTTATAATAAAATGGGTATTGCGGTTTTGGAAAACCCGGATGCCGACGGTAAGTTTTTGATAGTTCAAATTTTTATAGAGGCGTGAACCAGGGTGGTAGCATTTGCTTTTCAAGCCTAAAATTCTCTGATAAGTGAGACGCGCATCGGCGCAGGTAAATGCCGCTGCCTTGACTCGTGAACGAAAACATACTCCGCAGGGGCGGACTTAGGTCGTCCCTGCTATTGTATAATTAGCAACACTAAAATTAATAAGTTTTAATATTCGCGGCCAGTTTTAATATTCGCGAAAATGCAGCTTGCATAATTCTCATAATTATGTTATAAATTAACAATGAAGCAGGATAAGCGCCTATTCATCCTATCAGCTCCAGACTTACATAGACTGCGTTTTTATCATCTTGTGGTGACGCCAAGATAACGGCGCGTGGCCGCAAGAGAACTATGATTTTATTATATCTATGATTATAGCGGGCGATACTCCGCTTTTTCAGGTGTGATAACCACGTCTTAAGAAGGGAAGAGCAAGAGGCCGTGCTTCTTATCGGGTATTGCTTGGGCAGTTGACATGGGTAAGCGCCTCCTTCAAATTATTGTTTTTCTTAGTAACATAATCTACAGAAGGTAACGTGGTTACTATTTTTCTTTAATATCAAAGGGCTTAGGCTCTTTTTTTATTGCCGCTCAACCAAATTTTCTGTCTTACCCCTTCAAAAGAAGCTAAATACTCAAGCTGTATAAGGAAGGCAACATAATGTAGATTATGTTACCTTCCTTATCTTTATATCAACGCAATAGACAGCTGAATTAGGGCTATATCGATAAAGTAATTAGATAATAATCGTGCATAGACGTTTTAGTTTCATCTTAAAAAAGCGCGGTACCCGCCATTTTATTTTTCCTGTTATGATTACAAGGCTTCATCCGGTCTGACTTGGAAATTTATCCCGTTAACACGCCAAGTCTGCCCATGATAAACCAATCAACTATTTTCCAATTGCTTTGTGGATATAGCATTGAAGCTTATGCGAATGAAAGGAATTTAATAATTTATGAAAATTAACTACAGATGGATAATTAAGAAATTAATCGAAAAAGGCAGTAAGATTATGTATAAAATTATGGGTATTATCTATAAAGTTTTATTTTTCATTCCTATATCAGTAATTAAACTGCACAGCAAAATTATTAACGCGTTACTGCTAAGTGTATGTAAATTATGTGAGCTTTTTTCGGATTATTATGTTTCGTACAATATTAGACCAAAGTTTTCGGATCAGATTAAAGTTCCTGAACTTGGGCCAGTTAGAGACTCCGTCGCGATAATAATGCAGGGACCATTAATATTACGTGATAATTTTACACTTGAAAGTATAAAACTTTATAAAAAACAATTTCCTGGGGTAATAATCATAGTTTCCACTTGGGATTATGAAAATATGGATTATATCTCCAAAATCAAATTAGAAACTCCATATGTTGTTCAATCAAAATTGCCGCCGCATCCGGGTTATGGCAATGTTAATTATCAAGTTAAAAGTACAATGGCGGGAATTCAAAAGGCAAAAGAACTAGGTGTTGATTTTGTCGCTAAAACTCGAAATGATCAAAGGCTTTACAAAGAAAACAGTATTTCATTTCTAATCTCTTTATTGACAACATTTCCCCCGGAATCAGAAAAATGTAAAGGAAGAATAGTGACAATCTCGAATCATTTGGGCGATGTTTATGAAAATGAATATTATGTATGTGATTATTTTTACTTTGGATACCTATGTGATATTGAGAAAATATTTGACATAGAAATGGATTATCGAAATAAAGTAGAATTATCTCTTAAATTTGTATCTCTTAAATTTGTAGTTAAACGATTACTCAAAAAAGGTGATTTTAAATCATTATACAGAGTAATTCGCGAAAAAATAACCGATTTTTCTGACCCTGTACCATGGAGCGAGTATATTGAACAAGAATTATTGGTCGAAATTTTATTTGTAAAGAGATATTTAAAAAAGATGGGGTGTGTCGTTAAGCCTGAGCACTATGAAGAACACTTAAAGAAGTTCTTTATACCAATAGCAAAAAATGATATTGGTCTCTTTTGGATTAAATATGGTACAAGATTCATCGAACACAACTGGAATTGTAGCTACATAAATGATAACTCTACTTCTAATGGAACATATGTCGATGATGATACTGCCAGCAAAATGATTTATAACTACGATTTTCAAAATTGGTTATCACTTAAAAACGGCAAATTAAATACCATAAAAAACAATAATGATTAAAGCTATTTATTGTTGAGTGGGGAAATACAGGTGATTAAAATGGAAAAAGCTCGTAATGTGGTACATTTAGAGAACTTGGGAGGGTATTCAGGTTGTAGTATATATAAAGTAATTACAGATTTTGATTTCATATATGTATCAAAATCATCGAGTAGCATTACATATAATGAAAGATTCAAAATTCAATTATTAAAACAATCCTCGTTTTCTAATTTGTTTTCTGGCTCTAATCTCTTAGCGGTTCCTGAAATATATATACAGGACGTTGGTGATGACGGTATTTTGTATTGTGAAATGCAATATGTGCCATCTAAAGAACGTATTACTAACAGATTATCAGATATTCTGCCATTGTTGATCGATTATTTTCATGTCGCTCGTCATAAAAAACCTATAGAGTTATGTGATTTATCATTTCAAGACTGTCTTAAACCAAAAATGCGTAACATTTCTAAAATGGTGCCATCAACGCTTAATAAATTAATAACGGAATCACTTTATTCTATTAGAAAACTCAATTTACCTCAATCTTTCTGCCATGGAGACTTAACATTAGAAAATCTAATTCTATCCATCGATAGAAAACTGTATTTTATTGACTTTCTTGATTCGTTTTATCCTACAGTATGGTTGGATTATGCTAAATTATATCAAGAAATCGAAGCTGGTTGGTCAAATATCAGAAACGGTAAAATTTGTGATGCCCCTAATCCTTGTTATCGCACATTCAGATTTGAAATGAATAATTGGCTAAATATTCATGACGCGGAGTATTGTAAATATCATTATTTCTTTTTAGCGTTATGCTTATTGAGAATTATTCCATATACTAAGCAAGAGGAAATTTATAATGCTTTATGTACAAAAAGTAAGTTATATCTAAAAAAATTTTTAAACGGTGAACTGCTTAAAAATTTTGCTTAGGAGAATAGCAATGAAAATTATTGTTCCGTGCGCGGGGCGTTCAAGCAGATTCCCCAATATGCGCCCAAAATGGATGCTTAACGCACCTAATGGTGACTTGATGATTAAAGAATCTTTAAAGGGTATAACTCACAATCCTCAAGATTTGATAATAACAATTTTACGTGAGCATGAATTAAGATATCATATTACAAAAGGTATAGAAAAGTGTTTTGGTTTTGTTCCGAGTATTTGTATGCTTGACGAGCAAACAAAAAGCCAGTCCGAAACCGTTTATAAAACAATTGAACAAATGGAAGTATCAGAACCCTTTTTGGTAAAAGATTCAGAT
>JAISRJ010000135.1 GCA_031273705.1 Clostridiales bacterium | reverse complement strand
CAGGCTTTGGAATATACGGTAACATCGGGAATTTTTTCCTGTAGTAATTGATTGTACTTGCCAGAACGTATCGTCGCTTCGGTCCCGATAACCCCGATTATTTTGTTCCGGGTAACATGGGCGCAATCCTCCACGCCAGGTGAAAGAACTTCCAGAATAGGTATATTAAATTCCGCAGTTAATGCGTCAAAGCTGTTGGAACTTGCCGTGCTGCACGCAATCACAATCGCCTTAACATCTTTTGAAAGGAGGAAATGAAAGATCTGTCTGCTAAACTTAGTGACTGTTTCGGCGCTTTTCGAGCCGTAAGGCACACGGGCCGTGTCTCCGAAATAAATCAGTTCCTCGTTGGGCAGAGATTTCATTATCTCGCCGACGACAGTCAGCCCGCCCACGCCGGAATCGAAAATACCAATAGGTCTTTGATCCATAAATCCACAACCTTTCAAGCTGTCAATGCAGCGCGATTTCTATTAATCGATCTATCAGGTTCGGCAAGGGTAAATCCGCGCTTTGCCAGAGAGCAGGGTACATGCTGATTGAAGTAAATCCAGGAATGGTGTTTATCTCGTTAAATATGACACTATTGGTTTCATTCTCCAGAAAAAAATCCACTCGCGCCAACCCTTTTCCGTCGACAGCCTTAAATATTTCAACCGCTTTGCGGCGGATTTCTTCCGTGGACTCTTCAGGTATCTCCGCCGGGAAGATCGTTTTAGAGTCATTGTTATTATATTTAGCATCGTAGTCGTAGAATTCGCCCGCGGGGATAATTTCTCCCACTACACTCGCTTTTACGTCGCTGTTATGGCCCAGCACCGCACATTCCAATTCCCGTCCGACAATTGCTTTTTCTATAATAACTTTTGGATCAAGGGAACGCGCGGCTTCGATTGCCGCCGTCAGTTCTTTCTTGTTTTTTGCCTTGCTTATTCCGATGGAAGAACCTGTGTTCGCGGGTTTTACAAAACAGGGATAACCTATTTTGTGACGCGCCTTTTTTAATCCGGCGTCGGTATTTTCTTGATCCCACGTGTGGAGTACAACATATTCCGCCTGCGCCATACCTATGTGTTCCGCGATAATTTTCGTGTATGCCTTATCCATGCAGATTGCCGAAGCCAATACTCCGCAGCCAACATACTGCAGACCGGACAATTCCAATAATCCTTGAATAGTGCCATCTTCCCCAAAAGCGCCGTGCAGGACAGGAAACACGACATCCACGGGGATGTATTTTACTTTGTCGCCCACAATCCGCAACAAGCCGCGATTTACCCTGTCCGGGCTTAACACGGCGGATGTTCCGAATTTTTCCCAAGGCACATTTCGCAGATTGTCGATAGAGCCGTCGTAAAGCAGCCATCTGCCTTCTTTAGTAATGTACACGGGTATTACGTTGTATTTTTCTTCCGGAATATTCGCTATCACCGTATACGCGGAGACCTTGCTTACTTCATGTTCCGTCGAGCAGCCGCCGAATAGTACCAGCACGTTTTTTTTATACACACAATCACCCTTTTTCTATATTGAATTAATGGCTTTTAATTTATCAGCGAATTCCTCTTCGGTTATGACTTGCACGCCAAGTTCACGCGCCTTTTTGTTTTTTAAGCTTTCGGAAAAAGCGTCGTTATTAATCAAGTAAGTCGTTTTAGATGTAACGCTGCCGGTGACTTTGCCGCCCAGACTTTCGATAAGGCTTTGAAATTCTTTTCGGTTTTGGAAAATAGATAAATCGCCCGTAATCACAAATCGCTGGTCAGCTAACGGCTTTTCGCCGTCTGCCGCTTCGGGCACAGAAAAACTCATTAAGGAAAGCAATTTTTTAACTAGATTTATGTTTGCTTCATTGCTAAAATATCTCCGCACAGATTCGGAGATCTTCTTGCCCACACCTTCAATTTCCTCCAATTCCGACTGCTGCGCCTTCATTATCTTTTCAATGTCATAAGCGTAATAATCGCATATTAATTTCGCGGTGTTCAAACCCACGTGCTTTATACCCAGTGCGTAAATAAAATTAGGCAATCGAGTGTGCTTGGATTTTTCCAGGGCGGCGGATAACTTGGAATAAGATTTTTCTCCGTATCCATTCATACTAATTATATCATTTTTAAACTTGTCAAGTGAATACAAATCCGCAAAATTCTCTACAAAAGTCTTTTGTACAAAAGCTTCCAAAGTCTGCTCGGATAGACCTTCTATGTTCATGGCGTCCCGCGACGCAAAATGAGTCAAGCTTTGCACTAATTGCGCCTTGCACATGGAATTTCCACAGAAGAGAGATTTACTTTCATTTTCGCTGATAATCTCGGTAGGTTCTTCGCAGACCGGACATTTTTGAGGTATTTCCGCCGTATTACTGCGCGTTAGATTATCCGCGATCTGTGGGATAATCATATTCGCCTTGTAAACCAAAATTCTATCGCCTATACCCAATTCCAGGTTTTGTAATATATTTATATTATGCAGGCTGGCTTGTCGAACAGTAGTTCCTTCAATCTCAACCGGCTCGAAAACCGCCACCGGGTTAATCAGTCCGGTACGCGATGTGTTCCATTGAATATCGATTAAGGTTGTTTCAGATAAATCATCCGCCCATTTATAAGCAATGGAGTCTTTGGGGAATTTGGAAGTTGTACCCAATGACCGGCTGTAACTTATACTGTCATACGTAAGCACCAATCCGTCAGATGGAAATTTATTGGCGGAAATACGATCTTCGAATTGTGAAACGAATTCTTCTATAGAATTCTCATGGACTATTTCATATTCCACAGTTTCAAATCCCAGACTTTTGATCCATTCAAATTGTTTAGATTTTAAGTCTTGTATTTCATTAGATTTTTCTATAGAACTAACTATATTAAAGACGAAAAAACTAACGCGACGATCAGCGGCGATTTCGCTGTTAAGTTGTCTAACCGTACCACTGCATAGGTTACGGGGATTTTTGTATTGCTCGTCGGCCGGTAATTTTCCGTTTATCCTATCAAAGTCCGCATAGCTGATCATGGCCTCTCCACGTAAGATCAGCTCTTCCGAATAGTTTATGCTAAGCGGAATATTTGAAAATACTCGCGCGTTATGAGTAATATCCTCACCAATTTCTCCATTGCCTCGTGTCAAGGCCGATTGTAAAACCCCTTTATTATATCGCAAAACTATAGTCAATCCGTCCAGCTTCCAGGAGAGCAGCCCTCTTTGATCGGCCAAAAAACTTTTCAATTTGTCTATAGACTTAGTTTTATCCAGAGAAAGCATGGGTGTTTCGTGACGTACCTTTTCAAGTGAGCTTAAAACCGTGTATCCCACCTGATTCGTGGGACTTCCCGCCAAGATTACGCCGCTGGATTTTTCCAGGCGCTCCAATTCCTCGTAAAACCTGTCATATTCCAGATTAGACATTAATTCTCTGTCGTCATTATAATATACCCTGGCCGCCTCGTTAAGCAGAGGGATAAGCTCTTTCATTCGTGTTATCGGATCCATTGCGCTACTCCTTAAAAAAATGTTTGAATATGGGGTTTGAAAGATCGTTATGACACGCAGTTTACGGCTTTAGCCGCTGAAAATTCAGTGGAAGTAAGTATATCATGAAGTGTAACAGTATTTCAACTTAGGTATTTATACAGCCAGAGCAATGCGCAGTTTACTAAATCGAAACGTGTCCGCAAAACGTGTCCGCAGTGAAATATTCGCTTGAGTTCACAATAATTTAAGTCTATAATTAAAACAACATGATCTATTACCGCAGGTGATTATATGGATGCGCTTTACTGGGCGTTAGGCGGAACGGGTTTTATCTGCCTATTAACTACGCTAGGCTCGGCGACCGTGTTATTTTTTAGAAAAGGCGCGAGCAGAAATTTACAGAGTATATTTTTAGGTTTTGCGGCAGGCGTGATGATTGCCGCATCGGTGTGGAGTTTGCTTATTC
>JAISRJ010000281.1 GCA_031273705.1 Clostridiales bacterium | reverse complement strand
AGAGCCTCGGCCCCCCTTTCCCGAACGGCAATAAATCTTTACGTAATCTACGAAGTTTGACACGTTGCGATGATGTTTTTAATTTGTTCAAAAATATATTCTATCGTACCTGTTCCTTTGATGGAACGATACTTGCCTTCTTGTTTATAATGGACTATCAAAGGCGCTGTTTGCGAGTGATATACGTCGAGGCGCAACTGGATGGTTTCCAGGTTGTCGTCTGAACGCCCCGACAATTTGCCACGTGCCAACAGCCTATCAATCAGTTCATTTTCTTCTACTTCCAGATTCAGCATGACAGCGACGTCGGTGCCTCGTTCGTTCAGCATTTTCTTCAGTGCCTGGGCTTGCGGAATGGTGCGCGGAAAACCGTCAAATATCACGCCTTTAGCGTTTTGCTTGCTGTCTAACACGCAGGATAGTATATCAATAATCAATGCGTCGGGCACTAACTGTCCTTTATCAATATAACCGGCCGCAATCTTTCCTAAGTCCGTTTCATTCTTTATCTCTGAACGCAACACCTCCCCCGTAGAAATATGATCTAAGCCAAATTCCTTCATAATTAATTCGCTTTGCGTTCCCTTGCCTGAGCCGGGAGCGCCGAAAATAACTACATTCAACATATATTTGTATTTTTGTTTATACTTAAGCTACTTTTCCACCACCTTATAGATGTCTCTATAGGCACGTCCTTGTTCGTTGTAATCCAGGCCGTAACCCACAATAAACTCGTTGGGTATAGCCAGCCCTACGTAATCCGGTTTCAGATCAAACTGTAAGGCATCGGGTTTAAAAAGCATCGTAGCCAGCTTCACATCTATGGCGCCTTCCTTTTTCAATTTATTCATCACATAATGCATGGTGAAACCGGTATCTATAATATCCTCCAGCAATATCAGCGAGCGTCCTGCCACGGGCGGGCGGATAGCCATAATCTCATTGATCGCCCCCGTCGAACGCGTGTCCTGGTAGGATGAATACCGGGCAAAGGTGAGTTCATACGGCCCATTCAAGCGATGCATCAAATCGGCAATAAACATAAATGCGCCGTTTAATATCCCCACAAACAAGGGGTTCGTACCCTCTATATCGTGTTTTATCTCTTCGGCCACCCTGTCGATAGCCGCTTGTATATCCTTCTCAGGGATAAACAATTCAAACTCCTTATCTTTCAAGCGAATCCTGCTGTTCATAGCGACGTTTTGCATTATGAGCCAACAAAGGTATGAATTTCCTCCAACATGCCAACTATTTTTCTCCCTTGTTTTTGAAACCAGGTGGCTGGGATGTCGACCGAGCGTAGCGAGTGGAGACATCTACTGTCTTTTCAGCTTTGCGTCTGATTCATAATTTTTCTGCCGGTATGCTAAATACAGTTAAATAAGTCTCTTTTTAATCTTTAAAAGCTATATTCGCCTGCAAATAGTAAGTGTTGCGAATGTTTAAATCGGTCAATTGTGCTATTTTATATAAAGAATAAAGAGTCTTTCGGTAATTTGTTTGCATATTTTCACCAAATTCATGCTTATGGTGTTGGCAAATCATGCACGTGACCTCAAAAAATCATGCAGCATGATTTGAAAAAATGCAAGCATTATTTCCCGATAAGATGCCGATAAATCTTTAATAAGATTGAAATATAATTTAATTTTCGTCAAAATGACGAAAATTAAGAGTTGTGAGTTTACGTTTACAGCTTACAAGTGGCCTTCGGCGAGAATATCAATTTGATCAAAATGACATACTTATACACTCAAAACGGCATAAAAACATTCAATTTATAATTAATAATTGACAATTTACCATTACTAAAACGCATTCTGCGTTTTAGTATCCCTCGTTTTTTGGCGTTTTTTGAGGCTGTCGGGGAATTTTGCGTCAAAAAATGGATTTTTTGAAGGGCATTTTTTGTCATTTCGTTAGTTCTGACAAAACGTTATAGAGCCATTGTTTTTACCTAAGTATTTGGAGCATCCAATCTAAAGCAATCCCTTTAGTCTTAATTCCTGCAGAAGGAGTTGGTATATTTCCGTCCAAGGGTTCAAGTAAAGACCGGAGGCTTCGTCGGTAAGAGATTTATAGGTTGAGGAAGAAAAATACAGGTCAATTGCCTTATCTACAGTCATGCCGTAATCAACCACAAGGGCTGTGGGAATAGCTTCATCCATATCCACTATCTCATATTCTGATTTTTTAATGCTTGATTTAAGCATTTGTAATGAGCCTGAGGTGCAGAAACATATCTGATGGGTTGGTTCGTGATATTTAAGTTCTTCGAGAAACTTTTCTTTTGACAGTTCACCCTCAAAATAGGTGAAAATACGGCGCGTTACCTTATCGTCTGCTACAGGCCCTTCTACAATGTCAAATGCATGTACCTGCACGCGTGTTTCATTATTCCGGTTTAGCATTACAAAATCGAACCAATCTTCCGTATAGTCATCAAAACGAAGCACATTCAGCTCATGGTCTTCGTAAGCCAGTTCTTTAAAATCAAATTCGGTTACTGCCGGCTTGACTTTGCTCCATTTAGACACTCTTATCGCCATGCCTTCAGCTTGGTGGCGATATTTTGTTACGTAAAACCCGTGTCCAAAATCCTTGCCCGGCTGACATTTTGAAAGGTCAACCTTCTCAATATACGTATCGCTTCCGTGATATACTTTCATTTATCGCAATCCTCCGTTGCTGCGACAGACTTTAAAAATATCCCTCACTGCCCAGAAGGGATTGTCGATGTGTAAGGCCCACCAACATTCGAAAATATAATCCAGCCCGCCGTATTTTTTCAGGTAAAAATAGGCTTCTTGTTTGTCCATTTTGTAGGAGCGTGCGAACTCCGGAATGATAAAGGTGATGAAGCTGATTTTATCACTTGTTTCTTTGTCCAGGGCTATTTTTTTTTCTGCTGTTGCTTCCATTTCTTCCATTTCTCAATCATTTAAAATGTACTTACCACAAAAGTACATTTTTTCTTTTTAT
>JAISRJ010000322.1 GCA_031273705.1 Clostridiales bacterium | reverse complement strand
GTTTCACCTCAAGTTCGGACTTGAACTCATATTCTGTCGCTTCCGCTATGAGAAGCTCGCTGAGTGTCGCCATTGTGATTGCCATCCTTATATCTTCGCCAGCCGCTCATGAACAAGTGGCAACAGTATCTTGTCTACCTCGCGCCTGAATTCTTCGTCTTCAAGATATTTCTCGCAGAATTCTTGGTTCTTTGCCATACGCCCAAGAACAACATCCATAATGGTATTGTCATAAATGATTTTGAAAAGGTCAAGAGGATTTTTAGAACGCAACACCATCTCTCAGTTACCAGCCGTATCTTGCACGAACTGCTCTAAAATTTTGTCCATTTCGGTGAAACTCGCGCCGAGCGTTCGTTAAGGCTTTGAATGATAGCTGACAAAATCTCCTTTTCATTTTCAAGCGGCAAGCCGGTGCCTGATGTTTTGCTTTTCAAAATGCCATCCTCGTTTGCCAGAGCAATGGTGCCTTCAGAAACTTTTTGCACAGAAACTTTTTGCACCCGGTAATATTGTAGCATAACATCGCTACCAATGTCGGGAGTGCGTTCTGCGTCGCCTCTCGGCAACTTACGCAATAAGCATTTTGCGTAGGCGTGGAACTTGTGAGGGTTCGCATCGCCGAGGTCGTCGGTATGCACGCGAACCAGTATTATTACGCGGGCGGCTTTGCAATCTGCAAAGGGGGGTGAACGGTCAGGCAGGCATCGAGTTGGTATTCTAGTATGAGGACGGAACCACCGAAACGCGGTTCATCGACCTTTTCTAAGGAGGGAGCGGCATATGGCAAGTTTTCAGATAGTGACGCGTGACGCTTCCCCGAAGGGCTATGGGCAGATTGACTTCATCACCGTGCGGCTCGTGGTGCGAGACTGCACTGCGAGGTCTATTTCACCGATATTCAGCTTCAGGCGGGTTCGGTGGCGACTGGCTGGGTTGGCCATGTCAGCGAGATACAATGGACTTGCCATTCCCCCGCGGGCGTTATGTAAATAACTTGTCTAGTGTTAACGTGTGAATAACCGCGGTTTTCCACCGGGCATAAATTCGTCTCTTTCCGAATAAAATCGCAGTGTATGAATTGACGGAGAGGCGGTTGTCATGAAGAAACGAAGCATTGTTACAGGCGCGCTAATTCTTACGGGCGCGGGTGTTATTACGCGCGTGTTGGGTTTTGTGTACAGAATATATATGTCAAACATCATGGGCGCGGAGGGCATGGGTCTTTATCAATTGATAATGCCCGTCTATATGCTGGCGTGGAGCATAGCCTGCTCTGGGTTTAATACCGCGATCTCCAAACTTATAGCGCAGGAACACGCAAAACATGAATACGGCAACATGGGCGTAATTTTAAAACAATCCGTGCTTATTACATCCGCTGTGGGGTTACTTTTAACAGTCTGCCTGTACTTTGGCGCTACCTCGATAGCGGTGTACTTTTTTAAAGACATGCGCACTATTCTCGCGCTTCAGATTTTATCGCTGGCGTTTCCGTTTATGGCCGCCGGAACTTGTGTGCGAGGATATTTCCTGGGTTTGCAGGAAACGCTTGTGCCTGCCGCTAATCAAGTGCTGGAACAATGTGTCCGTATGATAGTAATATACTGCTTGGCTGGCTTTTTTATTCCACGCGGATTGGAATATGCCTGCGCGGTCGCGGTTATCGGCATAGTGGCGGAGGAATTTATTTCCTTTATCTATATTTTTGTCTCTTATAGAAAATTTAAAACGCTAAATAGATTGACCAAAAAGCCGTCTTTTAGCTCACGTGAATCCTTATCGCTTATTTGTTCTATGGCTGTGCCGTTGACGGCCAACAGGGTGATTGGTTCTTTGCTGGCTACTTTAGAAAATATACTTATTCCCCAGCGACTTCAGGCATTTGGAATGAGCAGCGTCGAGGCGATGTCTACCTTTGGCCGACTGTCGGGTATGGCAATGCCGCTGATTTATTTTCCGACAGCGCTGCTGACTTCGCTGTCCGTTACACTAGTTCCGGCAGTTTCGGAAGCCGCCGCCCTTAATAGAATGAACAGCGTTAGAAGAACTGTTTCGCAGTCGATACTCTTTGCTTCGATTTCGGGTGTGGGCGCGGCCTCGTTATTTCTTTGCTTCCCCAACGAACTGGGTATGCTAATATACAATCAGCCGATTGGTGATATGTTGTTTGCTCTGGGGCTTATGTGTCCGTTATTGTACATACAGATAATATTCGCGGGCGTACTGAATGGGCTCGGCAATCAGATGTTTATATTTAAAATCAGTTTGCTGTCTTCTATTATTAATATATTTTTTATATATGTGCTTGTGCCGCAATATGGAATTTGGGCTTTTATGGCCGGCTGGTTTGTGAGTTTAGTAATTTCCTGCACTTTTGAGCTGAATAAAATTCGGCATAATATAAAAATAGGTTTAGATATGTGCAATTGGATTCTGAAACCCGTGCTGTGCGCCTCCGCCGCCGGATTAAGTGTCCATTGGATTAACAATGCCTACATATCAGATTATCTGGGTAATAAAGTCGGGCTATTGGTTTCTATCATGCTGCTATTTTTAATCTTTTTCTCACTGATCATTCTGACCGGCGCGCTTAAATCCGAGGATCTGACCCGCATGTTAAAACGTGATAACGCCTCGGCGTAATATTTGCCCTTGAAATAAAATAATTTTGCTATAAAATAGGGTGAGGATGTACACAAGGAGGTTCATATGAAACGGAGCAGCGGGGTTATAGCGCATCCCACCAGTTTTCCCAGTCCTTACGGTATCGGGGATTTAGGCAAAGGTGCAATAGATTTTATCGATTTTGTAAAGAACGCGGGGTTGAAACTCTGGCAGATACTTCCATTGGGGCCGACCAGTTTTGGAGATTCGCCTTATCAGAGTTTTTCCACTTTTGCGGGCAATCATTATCTTATCAGCCCGGATATTTTGCGCGAACAAGGATATTTAACAGACGAAGATTTGTATGACAAACCATATTTCCCCAACGATAAAGTCGATTACGGACCGGTTATAACTTACAAAATGAACATATTTCACAAGGCGCATGACCGATTTTCCGCTACGCTGACGAAGCAGAGTGATTACCTGGCGTTTTGCGTGAAGAATGCCGAGTGGTTAAATGATTACGCTCTGTTTATGGCGGCAAAAGAATATTTCATAAACAAACGCCAAAATGACTTTGATGACACGCGTGAATTGGTGGCTTTCCGCAAATCAAATGAGAAATTTCTAACCGAGAATCAAATCAGAGATTACTACTACGGCGCTGTTTGCAGCAGTTGGCCGGAGGATTTGGCGAAACATGACCCGGTCGCCGTAAAAAACTGGACGGATAAGTTGCTTAAAGATGTGGAGTTCTTCAAATTCCTGCAATACGAATTTTTTAGAGAATGGGCACTGGTTAAAGAGTACGCGAATGACGCCGGTATCAAAATTATCGGAGATATTCCCATATTTGTCGCTATGGATTCTTCTGATACCTGGGCTAATAAAAATTTATTCCAATTGGATGAAAGGGGTTATCCATTAGCTGTGGCGGGTGTTCCACCTGATTATTTTAGCGAAACTGGGCAGTTATGGGGTAATCCATTATATTTTTGGCCGGCGCATAAATCTGATAACTATAAATGGTGGAATTTACGCATTCATTCCGCATTGAGATTAGTTGATATTTTAAGAATCGATCATTTTCGTGGATTTGAATCTTATTGGTCTGTACCTTATGGAGAGAAAACCGCCGTTAATGGGAAATGGATGAAAGGTCCCGGATTGGATGTGTTTAACAACCTGGGTAAACTGCCTATCATCGCGGAGGACCTTGGCGTTATTACGGACGAAGTGTTGGCGCTGCGTGAGGCTACGGGCTTTCCGGGTATGGCGGTATTGCAATTCGCGTTTGGCTCGGACAGCAAAAATACTTATCTGCCGCATAATTATAAAAACCCTAATGTAGTCTGCTATACCGGGACACATGACAACAATACCACTGTCGGATGGTATATAGAGACGACTGATAAAGAACGGGATTATTTTCGGCGTTATCTGAATGTAACGGGCGATAATGTGGCCTGGGATATGATTCGACTGGCCTATTCGTCGTCCGCGGCGTATGCCATAGTTCCGTTGCAGGATCTTATGTGCCTGGGGGAAGAAGGGCGCATGAATACGCCCGGAGTGGCTGTGGGTAACTGGCAGTTTAGGTTTAAAAAAGACGCTTTAACTTCAAGTATTATCGATGGAATACGTTATCTGACGGAGGTGTATAATCGTTGACATTCGGATTCGCGCGGGTTGCGGCTGTGTCTCCGGATCTGCGTGTTGCGGATTGTGAGTTTAATCTAAATGAAATAATTAATCATTTAAGGAAATTGGATGATCGGGATGTAGATTTAGCAGTTTTTCCGGAGTTATGTATTACCGGCTATACGTGCGGCGATTTATTTTTGCAGGAAACTTTATTGACAGCGGCGAAAAAATCATTATTTAGGCTGGCGCAGACTACCAAAAGTCTACAAGTAACGGCAGTCCTCGGTTTGCCACTGGCGTATGAAGGTAAGCTGTTCAACTGCGCGGCTGTTGTTTACGGCGGTAAAGTAGTCGGTATAGTGCCGAAAATCTATTTGCCCAATTACGCGGAATTCTATGAAATGCGTCATTTCGCGTCCGGTAAAAAAATAGATACAGAGCTTGGCGGGATACCCTTTTCTACAAAGTTGATTTATTCTTTTAGTGACATGACAGATTTTGCGATTGCGGTTGAAATCTGTGAGGATTTATGGTCTGTAATACCTCCTTCGTCATATTACGTGAACGCGGGCGCAACTGTTATCGCTAATCTTTCCGCAAGCAACGAATTAACCGGAAAAGCCGAGTATCGTCGTGATTTAATTACTAATCAGTCGGCCAGATGTTTGTGTGCGTATGTATATTCAAGCACGGGCGAAGGTGAATCGACGACCGATCTAGTATACAGCGGACATAACATAATTGCTGAGAATGGGAGAATTATCTCCGAGAGCGAAAGATTTACCAATGGATCAATATTGGCTGATATTGATATAAATTATTTGATTGGCGAGCGCAGAAGAAATACCAGTTTTCAATTGGCAGACGGATATCGCCGAATTATTATTGATCGTGAAATTAGGCCAGCGATTGACGATAATTTTTATCGATATGTACCGGCCGCGCCTTTTGTCCCGAACGACCCCGCCCAGCGTGACAAGCGCTGTGAAGAAATCTTGACGCTACAAGCTTTGGGATTGAAGAAAAGATTACGACATTTAGGATCAAAAAATATTGTGCTTGGTCTGTCCGGCGGATTGGATTCCACACTGGCGCTGCTGGTATGTGTAAAGGCGTTTGATTTGCTTGAACTGCCCAGAGCCGGGATACATTGCGTAACAATGCCCTGCTTTGGTACAAGTGATCGCACCTATAACAACGCAAAGCTGTTGGCGGACCTTGTCGGCGCGACCTTGCTGGAAATTCCAATTGCGAACGCTGTTTTAGGACATTTTTCGGATATTGGACACGATCCGGCAGTTCATGATTTGACTTATGAAAACGCTCAGGCTAGAGAACGAACGCAGGTATTAATGGATATTGCGTCTAAGATTGGAGGGTTTGTACTCGGTACGGGCGATCTTTCAGAATTGGCGTTGGGTTTTGCGACATACAACGGTGATCACATGTCGATGTATGGCGTTAACTCTTCGATTCCAAAGACATTAATTCGCTATCTGATAGCATACGCGGCGGATAGATTTAAAGTGAACGGACTGCGCGAGGTATTGAATGACATTCTTGACACACCGGTTTCTCCGGAACTGCTTCCACCGCAAGAAGGTGTAATCTCTCAAGAGACGGAATTAATTTTAGGTCCATATGAAGTTCATGATTTTTATTTGTATTATATGATGAGATTGGGTTATCCGCCTGATAAGATTTTGTTTTTAGCGGAAAAGGCGTTTTTGGGTATATACGACAAAGATCAACTGCGTGAATGGTTGAAAATATTTTACAAGCGTTTTTTCGCGAATCAGTTCAAGAGATCTTGCTTGCCTGACGGGGCAAAAGTCGGCTCGGTTGCGCTCTCCCCACGCGGCGACTGGCGTATGCCCAGCGACGCGGCTGTCGATCTTTGGATGAATCAATTAATTCCCGTCCGTGAAGGAGTGCTACCCACTGACAAGGGCGGTTAAGTGACAGAGCAACGGCATTTACTTGTGCCCATTGCTCTGGGTTAAGGGCAAGTTGCAAAATGAAATAACCCCTTGTAATATATGTGAATTCATGTTACTATATGCCAGTCCTTGCTCGCGGATAGGCGCGAGCCATTAGCCCAGAAGGAGGAGGTAAATATGAATAAGTATGAGATTGGCGTGATAGTCAAGCCCGACGTGGAGGATGAAGCCCTGAAGGCCGAGTTAGAAAAGGTTCAGGAACTTATCACACGATTTGGCGGCTCTGTCGATAAAGTTGACGAATGGGGCAAACGCCGGTTAGCTTATGAGATAGATAAGCTAACCGAAGGTTTTTACACATTTATAACTTTTTCCGCCGAGAGCACGGCGCCAAAAGAAATAGAAAGTCGTATACGTTTCTTTGAGAATGTTATTCGTTATCTAATTATTAGATTAGACGGATAAGGGGGATTTATGAACAAAGTTATACTTATCGGCCGGCTTACTAAAGATCCGGAAATTCGATATTCTCAAGCCGCGGAGCCAATGGCAATCGCCCGATATACTCTGGCTGTCAATCGCCGTTTTAAACGTGAAGGCGAAGCGGACGCCGATTTTATCAATTGTGTTTCGTTCGGCAAACAAGCTGAATTTACTGAAAGGTTTTTTAAAAAAGGAATGCAAATAGCTATAACCGGGCGGCTTAGTATCCGCACATATGACGACCCCAACAGTGGTCAGCGTAAATGGATGACGGAAGTAAATGTAGATGAGCAAGAATTTACGGAAAGTAAAGCGGCTTTTGAGGCGCGTTCATCAGGTTTTGCCGGTAATGTTGAGCAACGTCCACCCAGTGGAGCCGGCGGCGCTTATGAACCTCATCCATCCTATTCCGCAAATTCCGCCCCGCCGCCAAAACCACAATCCAAACCACAAAGTCAGTATGTTGCAAATAACTTCGAGCCGACCGACAGCTTTTCGAATCTTGCTGATGGTATTGATGATGATGAT
>JAISRJ010000318.1 GCA_031273705.1 Clostridiales bacterium | reverse complement strand
CGCAAGTAGCCGTCTGATGCGGTATTGTGCTAAAAAGACCGTATGGATGGCAAATGATTTTGCTCGTGAGTATAAGATGCCGCCCTTATTGGCGGTAATCAAATATTTCGTCCAAATTAAATAATAAATCGTCAAAGGCATACGACTTAAATTCAGTACCGGGTCTAAAATATATTGCCTGTAATTTGAATTCACCGTCAATAAGAGCGTACTGTTCAACAGATAGGTATTCCGGGTTTATTAATAGATATTCTTTAACCCCGTTTCTTTCATAGAGGTCATATTTTTCAGCGCGATCACGCCTTGCGGTAGACGGCGACAAAATCTCAGCCACTAACGAAGGCGCGCCATAATATCCATTATCTTTCATTATTGAGAAATCGCATACGACAGATACGTCAGGACGAAACACATTATCCGAATCCAGATGAACTTCCAGTTCACTTGAAAACGGTTTGCAGCGCTTGCCTGTAAAGAATCTCGCCAGAACCGCGAATATGTTTGAAACAGCTTCCGCGTGTTTTGCTGTTCCGGCTGCCATATTATATAATACGCCATTAATTTTCTCTTGTTTAGGAGGATCTGAATATTGGTCGCGGGATAGTATCTCACTCATTTTGAAACACAACCTTTTCCTTTAGTTCGTCTTTTTGCCAAACAACTTAAATTTCTTTTTTGGCTTCTTATCCGGCGGATTCTGGCCGGTAGAATCAGGAGCAGTTGGATTCTGCTGAACAGTGCCCTGAGAAAGCCCATTGTAAGGAGTACCGTTTTGTGGAAAAATGTTTTGCGGCATATTGTTAAACGGCGGAGTGTTGCTTGACACGCCATTATGTGGAGTGTTATAAGTCTGCCGCGTTCCGGGATACAAAGCCGAGTTTTGGGGCGTTGAGTCATGAGGAACATTGTAAGGATAGGCATAGCCAGACATATTATTGGGAGGATCGGCATATGTCTGACCGCTCTGCGACTGATTTACATTATATGTCGGACTGCTTTGCGGCTGATTTACATTATATGTCTGTGAGCCTTGCGGATTATTCGCGTTATACCGCGGTGTGTCTTGCGGATTATTCGCGTTATACGGCGGTGTGTCTTGCGAATTATTTGCGTTATACGGCGCTCTGGGTTGTGGGAGATTAGGATTATATGTCTGTCCGGGCTGCCGAAAATTGTTTTGCGGATTATTCTGAGGTACGCCATATTGTGGAATATCAGGTTGCGGAGGTGTGTAATATGACGGAAAATCCGTATACTCCGTAATTCTGATATTGGAAGTATCTGCTTTAACCCGCTCTCGTTCCGCTATTAAATCCGAAGTTCTTCTGCGGTGTTTCTTCTTGGTTTTTTTATTGCTTGAACCCGCAAACCGCGTCGCGAAAATCAACAGCAACGCAATGGCTATCGTAATGCCTATACCGATGGGCGTACGCATTATCTGTAAAATTCTTCCAAGTCCGTTAGCGGCGAAGATCACCTTTCCGACTATCATATCATACGTTACCGGGCTTGCGTCCGGTACAATATCCGCGTCTGCCTGTGTAATATATGTTCTGCCCCGCTCAATGTCAATTATTTGTATTATGCGATGTGTCAGGACAGAGGTTTTTTCTCTATTATTATAAAAGGTAATTATATCCTGTTCTTCTAACTCTGTCTCGATTACCTTTTTTGTGATAACGATACTGCCCGCGTCAAAAGCGGGAGCCATATTTTCCGAGCTTATATTGAACATGTTATAATCGCCGATTGAAAATGTTCCCTCATTGCTGGTGGACATCAGCAGTGAGATTGAAAGAAATATTATGGCAAACAGAACTAACAGAAACAGAAATATTTTAACCGTTATAGAAACAATCTTCATTCCGCGTCACATCCTAATTTCTTAATCTTATAAGATTTTCCCTCATTTACGAGTGAAATATCCTAAAAGTTCTGTTTGCGGATGATTAAAATAATGGAGTAGTATCTATAGCAGTTTCAAAAATAAATGGAAAACGGAAAAGCTTGAAGATTTTTCGTCTACTTTCTGAAATCTCTATACAGTGGCGGCGGCTATACGATCATTTATTTTTGTCAGCATGTAATTATACTTTCTTAATTTTTCGCGTTCTTCGGAAACAAGCTTTTCGGGGGCTTTGCTCAGGAAACCGGGATTGTTAAGCTTGACTTCGCATCTACTTAGTTCGCTCTCGATTTTTTTCTTTTCCCGATTAAGACGCTCCAACTCTTTTTCACGATCGACCGTTTCATCCAATGATATGTAAACAGTCGCGCCGTCAATAATTACGGGTACGTCGTTTTCATTTACTATGTCTCCGCTTTTACGCGCGCTTAATACAAAAATTTCAAATGTGCTCGCGCCTGCCATCATGACAAACGATTTGCGAATGCTTTCAAAAAAACCTCGAATTCGCTCGTCGTCGGATACAAGTTTCGCGTTAATCTTTTTTGACGGATCGACACTCATCTCCAATCTTGCGGCGCGTATCCCTTTTATCGCCTGTTGGAACAGTCCCGCTAACTTTTCCTCTTCGGGATATTGCAAAGAAGGATCGAATTCTATCCAGTTGGAAAACATAATAGTTTCTTCCGAATCTTGAATCGTAGTAAAAATCTCTTCGGTTATGAAAGGAACAAACGGATGCAATAGCTTTAACCCTATGATTAATACTTTTTTTAGTGTCCACAACGCCGATAGGCGGGTAGGATCTTCTTTATTATACAGACGAGGTTTGACAATCTCTATATACCAATCGCAAAATTCGTCCCAAATAAAGTCATAAGCCATTTGCGCGGCCATCCCCAGATCATAATTGTCCATACGGTTCGTAACTTCACGACCGATTGTGTTAGCCCGCGACAAAATCCATTTATCTGTTACGGCACCTTTACTTGAATCAGAGAAATCAGAAGAATTCGCACAATTCGTTTCGGAGTCCATATTCATCATAACGAATCGTGTTGCGTTCCAGAGTTTATTTAAAAAATTACGCGCGTTTTCCAGCCTTGACCAATAAAATCGCGTGTCATTATCCAGCGCGTTGCCTGTTACCAGCATTAATCGCAGGGCATCCGCCCCATATTGCTCTATAACCTGGATGGGATCCACGCCGTTGTTAAGTGACTTACTCATCTTTCGTCCTTGATCATCACGGACTATACCGTTTAGCATTACATCTTTAAAGGGGGTGTCGCCCATAAGTTCCAGTCCTGAAAAAACCATTCGGATAACCCAAGGGAAGAGAATTTCGTGACCTGTTACCAGCACACTTGTCGGATAGAAATATTCCAGTTCTTTTGTCTTTTCAGGCCAGCCCAAAGTGGAGAACGGCCATAGAGCCGATGAAAACCAAGTGTCCAGAGTATCCTCTTCCTGCCGGAACTCGGTGTGTCCGCATTTATCACACACATCCGGCGCTTCCAACCCGACAAATACTTCGCCGCAGGATTTACAGTAATATGCCGGAATACGATGTCCCCACCATAACTGTCGAGAGACGCACCAATCGCGGATATTCTCCAGCCAATGGGCGTATACCTTTCCGAATCGAGCGGGGAAGATCCTAAGCTTTCCGCTGTTGTAGACTTCTAACGCCGGTTTCGCCAGATCCGCCATTTTTACAAACCACTGTAATTTTATAAGCGGTTCTATGATTGTATGACATCGTTCGTGTGTACCGACATTATGTTTGATGGATTCTTTTTTTATATAGAGTCCCAGTTCGTCGAAATCGCGAATTACATTTTTTCTGCAATCTTTACTGGTCTGATTCTGATATTTACCGGCGTTTTCGTTCATCCGGCCGTCGTCCGTCATAACGCTTATGCGCTCAAGTTTGTGCCGTTCCCCAACCTCGTAGTCGTTTGGGTCGTGAGCGGGCGTAATTTTAACCGCTCCGGAACCGAATTCTTTATCTACATATGAATCCGCGATAATTGGAATTTTTCGGCCTATAACCGGGATAATCGCCAGTTTACCTATCAGATTTGCGTATCGTTCGTCGTCCGGGTTAACGGCGACCGCGGTATCCCCCAAAATCGTCTCCGGTCGTGTTGTGGCGAATTCGATATATCCGCCTCCTTCAATGGGATATTTGAAATAATATAAGTATCCATCTTTTTCTTCGTATTCAACTTCGGAATCAGAAATTGTCGTACGGCAGTATGGACACCAATTTATCAGCTTTTCGCCGCGATAGATATAATTCTTTTTATATAAATGAATGAATGTAGTTAAAACGGCGTTGGAAAGCCCATCGTCCATTGTAAAGCGCTCTCTGTCCCAATCGCAGGACACACCCATCAATTTTAATTGTGAAACTATTGTACCGCCGTACTTTTCTTTCCATGCCCAGGCGCGCTCCAAAAATTTCTCTCGGCCAATGTCTCGCTTGTTTATACCTTCCGCGTTCAGAGCGTCAACAATCTTTACTTCCGTAGAAATACTGGCGTGATCCGTGCCTGGCATCCAGAGTGTGTTATAGCCCTGCATTCGCTTAAATCGTATTAAGGAGTCCTGAATAGTAAATGTGAGTGAATGCCCCACATGCAGCACGCCGGTTATATTAGCGGGCGGCATCATAATTGTATAAGGCTGCCGGGATTCATCCGCGTCCGCGTGAAAATATTTCTTTTCCAGCCAGTTTTTGTAGATCTTGGATTCTATATTTGGATTGTAAGTCTTTTCTAATTCTTTCTTCAAAGGTACCTCCTGTTCTATACTCACGAGCGTAAGCACTTGCCAATGACATACGAGAATTTTTAGCGCAAGACAAAGAAGATGGCTGCGCCGCGTACCCTCAAAGGTACACAAGTGGCCGTCTGATGCGATATTGTGCTAAAAAGACCGTATGGGTGGCAAGTGATTTCGCTTGCGGGTTAACTTGCCTGCATGGGCATAGTGCTTAAAAGTCTGCCCATTTCATCCATATAGGTTTCTGAAATATCGTCAAGTATTTCCGAATACTCCGGTCTTTCCAATCTTAACCGCGTCATTAAATCCCACACTGCCTCATGCTTTTTATCCAGTTCATCCAAAGTCCTTTCCGCATTTGATTTTTGGGCGCTCAAATCCTCATATATCTTTTTTTGATCGTCCAGGTCAACGCTTCTGGCGAAACTCTCCAGTGACGAACGCATATTATTGATATTGTTATCACGCATTATTTTTTCAATCTCGTTTTGTGTCTCGTACATAGCCGGCCGAATAGAATCAATTCGCGATAATACTTGTTTATAACGATCATAATTTTCTAAATTTGATTGCAACATTCCGGAGTTTTTTACATGGTATTTGCCATATACAAAACTAAGGAAATTAGTGTAATACGCGAAAACGACGTTTTTCTGATTCAGCACATGTACCGCTTTTTGTTGCTTTTTGCCGTTGCGGCTAAGCTCGACAGCTACGTTTCTGCGAAATATAAACACTATGCTCGCGGTTAGTACAGCCAGCAAAATCAATGCCGCCACATAGAAGAAAATGTCCTGTCCGCGTGAAAGAGATAGATAACTTAGAAAAATTGACGCAAAAACAAATAGACTTACTAACACGAAACTGAATTTGCCAACAAAATTTATTCCGTGAACTAGTGAGTTGCGCTCGTATTTCAGATTTTCTTTCTCGCCTTCCAAAAAACCTATATCGTGTCTAAGGGCGCGCTGATAACGTTCAGCATCCTTTATCTCGTCTACCGCGTCCAGCGCGTCAGATTCCAGATTACCCATATTTTCCAATGACTTGTCGAAAGTCGTAAGCTGATCCAGTAATGTTTTGCGCTCGTTTGTCAAAGAGGCGAATCTATCCAACAGACTTTTGAAATGTATTAACTCAAGTGCCGTCATTTCCTTAAAATGTGAAAGTTGGCTTAGCCGTTCGTCCAGTAAACGAATTTTATCAGCCACGTTTATTTTGCCGCGAATTACCCGTAGCGCCAGTGTACACAAGCCTACAGCCTGTGATACTGTTTTAAATTGTGGATCTGTTTCCGCCAATTCACTAAAAAATGGTTTAAAAATGCGGACGTTCTCTATCCGAGGCTCGGCAATCTCTTTGCTCACGGCGATTTTCTTTCCAAAAATAGGCATTTGTATTCTCCCCAATTCATAGCAATTTTAAATTGCTAAGCTCTTGGGAATAGTTTTCCTATTTTTCAAAATCCTTATACAAAAGACTGGGTT
Organism: Clostridiales bacterium; assembly: GCA_031273705.1. Taxonomy (GTDB): domain Bacteria; phylum Bacillota; class Clostridia; order Lachnospirales; family WQUN01; genus JAISGK01. The sequence goes on along the minus strand of JAISRJ010000318.1, from coordinate 12,686 downwards.
GAATGCCCTCATTATTCTGATATTTACCGGAATCATAGCGGTCGAACGCGCCTTCAATCGAATGATAATATATTTGGCAGATTTCGACGAATGGGTAAATATGTATCGGTTGTATGCAATGAATTTCTAATGTCCAGTACCCTTTAAATCCCACATCGCCGAATCCCGCCGTAACATGTATGAATAAGCCCAGCCGACCGACGGAGGAACGGCCCTCCAGCATAGGCACCAATCCGTCGGTTTCTGTATATTCCAAGGTCCTGCCCAGGTATAGAACGCCCGGCTCTAACGCCAATCCGTCGGGCGGGATTTTTATGATCCGGGTCTTATTCGGGCGCTTCATGTCCAAAATCCGCTCGTTGTAAATTAACAATTCGTCGTGAAGCTTTAGATTGTAGCTGTTGGGATTTAGCGCTTTTTTGTCAAATGGCTTGATCACAATCTGGCTGCCCAATCTCTTCTTTATTTCCTGACCGGAAATTATCATTCCGCGCCTCCAGTGCTTTTATAAGATACTGCCCGGTGTACGAATCGGGATTATCCGCCACTTCTTCCGGCGTGCCGGTCGCGATAAGCCGCCCACCGTCGTCGCCACCCTCCGGACCTAAATCTATAATGTAATCGGCGGTCTTTATCATATCCAGATTATGTTCTATAACGACAATTGTATTACCGCCTTCCGCCAATCGCTGCAAAATACTAATCAGCCGATCAACGTCGGCAGTGTGCAACCCCGTAGTCGGTTCGTCAAGTACATACATGGTCTGTCCGGTGCTGCGGCGGCTAAGTTCCGTCGCCAGCTTAACCCGTTGAGCCTCACCGCCTGATAATGTTGTGGAAGATTGCCCCAGTTTTACATATGACAGACCCACGTCATTCAGGCATTGCAGTTTATCGCGCAGACGCGGCAGACTCTCAAAAAATTCCAGACCTTCCTCTATGGTCATATCCAAAACATCCGAAATGGATTTTCCCTTAAACTTAACTTCCAATGTCTCGCGGTTGTAGCGCTTGCCGTGACAGACTTCGCAGGGTACATACACATCCGGCAAAAAGTGCATTTCTATCTTTAGTATCCCGTCGCCGGAGCAGGCTTCACATCGCCCGCCTTTTACATTAAAACTGAATCGTCCTTTTAGATAGCCGCGTACTTTCGCTTCCGACGTTTGTGAAAAAACATCACGAATCAGATCGAATAACCCAGTATAAGTCGCGGGATTTGAGCGAGGGGTGCGACCGATAGGCGACTGATCGATATTGATGATCTTATTCAGATATTGAATACCCTCGATGTCGTCATGCTTGCCCGGTCTGGTCTTGGCGCGATTGAGGTCGCGCGCCAGGCGTTTGTAAATTATTTCGTTTACCAGAGTGCTCTTGCCTGAACCCGAAACGCCGGTTATGCAAGTGAAAAGCCCCAGTGGAATGCAGACGTCTATGTTCTTTAAATTGTTTTCGGCCGCGGAACGGACGATCAAGCGCTTGCCGTTCGGCGAACGGCGTTTTGCGGGTATCGCTATTTTAAGCTTGCCGCTTAGATATTGCCCGGTTATAGAACGTTCGCAGTCAATAATTCCGTCCACATGCCCGGCATATATTACTTCCCCGCCATGGCTCCCGGCCAGCGGGCCGATGTCTACTATATAATCCGACGCGAGCATGGTGTCGGAATCGTGTTCCACTACAATAAGTGTGTTTCCGATGTCTTTCAGATGTTTAAGCGTAGCGAGCAGTTTATTGTTATCCCGCTGGTGCAGTCCTATGGAAGGCTCGTCGAGGATATAAACCACGCCGACCAGTCCGGAGCCGATCTGCGTAGCAAGCCGAATTCGTTGGGCTTCTCCGCCGGAGAGAGTGCTTGCCGAACGCGCCAGGGTTAAGTATTCCAGTCCCACATCCACCAAAAAACCTGTTCGGGCTTTTATCTCACGCAGAATTTGCTCGGCTATCACGCGTTTGGTCTCCGACATTATCAAATCGGCGAAAAAATCCCGCGCCTGCTTAATCGTCATAGCGGTAACATCCGATATGTTTTTACCTTGGATAGTTACAGCCAGGATTGCCGGTTTTAGTCGTTTGCCATGACAATCGGGGCAGACGATATGCGTCATCAGCGATTCATATTCTTGTTTGGACCAATCCGAGGAGGTTTCTTTATACTTGCGCCAAAGGTTATCCATTACCCCTTCAAAGGCGTATGAATATGCTCGGGGTTGCCCGTCTTGCAGATACTCCACCGTCAATTTTTTCCCGCCCGTGCCGTGCATGATTACTTGTTTTATATTGGCGGGCAGTTCCCGGTACGGGGTGTTAAGGCTAAAGCCGTATTCCTTGGCTAAAGCGCGAAACAAGGCGTTCGTCATACTGTTTGGATTACCAGCCGATTGCCAGCCGCCCGCGTGGATCGCGTTTTGGGCAATAGAGAGATTGTCGTTGGGAATAATCAAATCCGGATCCAAAATAAGCTGAATCCCTAATCCCGAACAGGTCGGGCAGGCGCCGGAGGGATTGTTGAACGAAAACGAACGGGGCTCTATTTCTTCCAGACTGTATCCACAATCCGGACAGGAGAAATTTTGGCTAAAAACAAGATCCTCCCTTTCATTTACGTCAACATTAAGTAAGCCGCCGGATAACTGCGACGCGGTTTCGATGGATTCCGTCAGACGTTTTTGAATGCCATCCTTAATAATAAGTCGATCGATCACGATTTCGATGGTGTGTTTTTTATTTTTGTCCAAAGCAATCTCTTCAGACAGATCATAGACCGACCCATCTATTCGAACACGTACATACCCGCTTTTTCGGGCGTCGTCCAGCAGTTTAACGTGTTCTCCCTTTCGACCGCGCACGACGGGCGCCAGAATTTGAATTTTGGTTCGTTCTTGTAATTCCAGCAATTGATCCACAATTTGATCCACGGTCTGTTTCTTTATTTCTTTGCCGCAATGAGGGCAATGGGGCGTCCCCAATCGAGCGAACAGTAGCCGCAAATAGTCATAAATCTCGGTAACGGTACCCACTGTGGAGCGTGGGTTGTGGTTGGTGGTTTTTTGATCTATGGAAATCGCGGGAGACAAACCCTCGATAGAATCGACGTCCGGCTTTTCCATCTGCCCCAAAAACATGCGGGCGTATGAGGACAACGATTCTACGTACCTTCGCTGCCCTTCGGCATATATTGTATCGAAGGCAAGTGAAGTCTTGCCGGAACCTGACAAACCGGTAAACACAATAAATTGATCGCGCGGTATTTCCAAATCAATATTCTTTAGATTATTCTCTCTTGCGCCCTTAATAATAATTGAATTTCTTGATGTAATCGACATAGAACCTCGCTGATTAATTTTCTTTAACATATGATATACTCACGAGCGTAAGCATTTGCCAATGACATACGAGAATTTTTAGCGCAAGACAAAGAAGATGGTTACGCCGCGTACCCTCAGGTACGCAAGTAGCCGTCTGATGCGCTATTGTGCTAAAAAGACCATATGTATAGCAAATGATTTCGCTTACGGGTATAGCTTTTGCATAAAATGGTACATACACCGCGCCGCAAACCCAGTGTTTGCGCGTGCAGTTTCTGTGTTGGCAAAAATCCAGGTACTATGGAATTTGCCAACTGGACATTTTTACAGGTGCTTCTTATAAGAAATTACCAGATCACGCAACGCGGCGGCACGTTCAAATTGCAGGTCGGACGCGGCTTGCTTCATTTCCTTTTCCGTTTTTTTTATCAGCCCCAGCAGTTCCTCATGGCTCATGGATTCCGGGTCTTTATCCAATGTGGATCTGTGCTTTTCGTCAGGGGTGGTAGTGGCTCGGATTATCTCGTGAACTTTCTTTACAATGGATCGCGGCGTTATATTGTGAGCCTCGTTGTATTTTTGTTGAATACCTCGGCGGCGGTTTGTCTCGGATATGGCGCGGCGCATCGAATCGGTCATTTTATCCGCGTACATAACGACACGCCCATCCACGTTTCGCGCCGCCCGCCCGATAGTTTGAATCAACGAGGTTTCAGAGCGCAAAAAGCCCTCTTTATCCGCGTCCAGTATTGCCACCAATGACACTTCGGGGATGTCCAGCCCCTCTCGCAGCAAGTTTATTCCGACCAGCGCATCGAATACATCCATGCGCAAATCCCGTATTATTTCCAGTCTTTCCAGAGTATCAATATCCGAGTGCAAATACCTTACCCTAATACCTGTTTCTTTCAAGTAATTCGTCAAATCCTCCGCCATTTTTTTAGTTAAAGTAGTGACGAGAATCTTTTGATTTCTACCTATAACATTATTGATCTCCGAGATTAAATCGTCAATCTGTCCGGTTACGGGTTTTATTATTACCTCCGGATCAATCAGTCCTGTCGGACGGATAATCTGCTCCACAGTATTCGTAGAGTGTTCTTTTTCAAAAACGGACGGCGTGGCGGATACAAATAACATTTGATTTATTTTGGATTCAAACTCCGCGAATCTTAACGGTCTGTTATCCAAAGCGGAAGGAAGCCGGAATCCAAAATCCACCAAGGTGGTTTTTCTGGACTTATCACCTTCATACATGCCGCGCACCTGCGGCACACTTACATGAGATTCGTCTACGATTATCAAAAAGTCTTTGGGAAAATAATCTATCAGCGTATTAGGCGTGCTGCCGGTCGGTCTGTCGGACAAATGCCGGGAATAATTTTCTATTCCGGAACAAAAACCCATTTCACGCATCATTTCTATGTCGTATCGTGTCCGCTCGAAAATTCGCTGCGCTTCCAAGAGTTTATCCTGAGACTTAAATAAAGTAACACGTTCGTCCAGCTCAATTTCGATAGCGCGTACGGCTCGTTCCATCTTCTCTCGGCTTGTTACGTAATGTGACGCGGGGAACACAGTAATATGACTTCTAATGCCATTTATTTCACCGGTAAGGGAATTAAACTCGCTTAATCGTTCTACCTCGTCGCCAAAGAATTCGATTCGTAACGCTGTTTCGTCCGACTCTACGGGAAATACTTCCACAGTATCCCCGCGCACTCGGAATGTGCCGCGTTTAAAATCCATATCATTTCGGTCGTATTGAATCTCGACCAATTTTCGTAGCACGTCGTCACGGTCACGAGTCATACCCGGACGCAAGGACAGCACCATTTCTTTGTAGTCTATAGGGTCGCCCAGCCCGTAGATACACGAAACGCTGGCAATCACTATTACATCGCGCCGCTCGAACAACGCCGCCGTGGCGGAGTGCCGCAATTTATCTATCTCGTCATTAATAGCGGAATCCTTTTCGATGTAAGTATCGGAAGAGGGCACATACGCTTCGGGCTGGTAATAATCATAATAGCTTACAAAATATTCCACAGCGTTGTGGGGAAAAAATTCTTTAAACTCACTGTATAACTGAGCGGCCAGGGTCTTATTATGTGCCATAACCAAGGTTGGGCGCTGTAAACGCTGAATTAGATGCGCCATTGTAAATGTCTTGCCCGAACCGGTGACGCCCAGCAGAGTTTGAAATTTGTTGCCCGCCAAGAAACCCTCCGCCAGCGCGTCTATGGCTTCAGGCTGATCGCCGGTGGGTTTGAAATCGGAAACTACTTTAAAATCCACGGCTGAATACCTGCCTTTCCAAAAATTTGTCCAATTAATTCGACGCTGAAAGACAATGCAAATATGGAATAAAATTACTATTAAAAGGTAATTTGTCGGTTATAATAAACACGCAAGTTAGATTCTATCACACATCTGTTTAATAATAAAGACAATGCCTTTATTATTGAATTTGAAAATTTCGACAATAGGCGTGACATAATACAAAATAATACGACCTGTGATGGTAATTTTTAATCTTTTAATAGAATTTTATGTTGAAATTTAGTGACAACGATGTTATACTTGTCTGGACAGATTGATAAGAGGCGCAGCCAAAAGAAGGTTTGCGTACATAAGATCAAAGGAAGGAGAGCGACGGATGGTTCATGAAAAGATATCCTCTGATCGGCATGAATTATCAGCTTCCAAAAAAGAAAAACGAAAACCCAAAATTATAAAAATACCTTACGCCACCTTTCGCATTTTCTGTTCAATTATAGCTACAATTTTTATTGTATTAATTTTCTCGTTAATCAGCATTACACAGTATAAAGACGCGGAAGCTTCCGCGTCCAGCGAGCTTCAAGCGCTTCAAGACGAGTGTGACGCGCTGCTGGAGCAAACTAAGGCTATGGAAGAACATCTTAACTATGTCGAAAACAAAAATGAATCTTCTCAATCTATTCTCAACGCCCAGGCCATTGACTTAACCGAGAAAACAACTACATATCAGCAGAAATTAGACGCTTTCTCTCAAATGACCGTAGAGCTGCAAACCAAACTCGACGAGTTGGCAAAGGCGAAAGAGGAAATTATCAACAAATTAAATGATATACCGTATTTAGAGAATTTTGAGTCGGCAAGCGCCGGTGAATCCAGCGCTACCGGAATGTCTTACGCTCCGGATACGACATCGGACGATCCTCTTAAACAGTTGGAAAATAATCTTATTTCGTTAAGAAACGTCGTCGAAAGCGAGCGGCAATCTTACGATCAGTTGATTTCGCACTTTTCTCAAGTATCTGAGATTCTTGAGCGCTATCCCACTATTTGGCCGGTTAAAGGTTCGGTTTCGTCGGGATACGGCAATCGCACTAATCCGATGGGCGGCACAGGCAGCGAGTACCACAGCGGCTTGGATATAGTGGTTCCGACCGGCACCAATGTAAGAACCACCGGCGGCGGAGTCGTAAAACACGCCGGTGAATATGGCTCTTACGGTATTTTGATTATTATAGATCATGGCAACGGCATTGAGACATATTACGGGCATAATTCTAAAGCGCTCGTAAAAGCTGGGGATACGGTAGTGCGCGGCCAGATTGTATCGGAATCCGGCAGCACGGGACGAAGCACAGGACCGCACGTTCATTATGAAGTGCGCATTAATGGCTCGGCTGTAAACCCATCTAAGTACGTCACATATATGGAATCATAAAAGGGCTGCATCAAGGCGACTTTCCAAGTCGTTTTGATACAGCTCTTTTGGCGCGCTCCGCTCGGGGGGGTACGTTCTAAATCAACGAAAGCGCCGCTTTGTCGCCAACGAGAGTGACGTTGTTGTGCAGTTGCAGGACAGAGGCGGGTACATCCGGAGTTATAGACCCAAAGAAAGAGCGTTTTACTATTTCCGCTTTGCTTTCTCCGGAAACAATTACGACTATCCGGCGTGCTTGCATGATCGTCTTTATACCCATTGTGTAAGCTTGGCGGGGTACGTCGTCGATGGTATCGAAAAAGCGTTTATTGGCTTCTCTTGTGTCTTGCGAAAGTGTCACGCAATGGGTATCCGCCTCAAACGCGGCGTTCGGTTCATTAAAACCTATGTGCCCATTGTGGCCCAACCCTAAAAGTTGCATGTCGATGCCGCCGTTATTGCGGATAATACATTCATATCGCATACATTCAAATTCCTGGCTTTTTTGCAGCCCGTTAGGCAAATAAGTATTACTTTCGTGAATGTTGATATGACTAAAGAAATATTTCTTCATAAAATAGCGGTAGCTGTGCGGATCATCCGGAGCCAGCCCAACATACTCGTCTAGATTGATAGTGGTAACGCTGGAAAAATCTACATCCCCCTTTTTATACCATTCAATCAGCTGCTGGTAAACGCCTATAGGGCTGGAACCTGTCGCGAGCCCCAATACGCTTTTTTCGTTTAGAATTATCTGGGCTGAGATAATATTCGCCGCTTTTCGGCTCATATCTTTAAAATCGGTCGCTGTGTAGATTTTCATAAACTCACCCTTACTATAGCAATTTCAAAAACAATTTCAAAAAATAAATGGAAAAGTTCAGCGTCTAAAATGTCAATACCTTCGTCGAAGCTCATGCGCGTGCCTTCGGGTACGCGTTAATATTATAAAACAGCTACGAAAAAAAGTTAAGAAGTTCGTTGAAGGATACTGCAGTTTCAGAATTGGTTCGCATGTCTTTTATTTTAACCTGATGATTTACCATTTCATCATCGCCTATTATAAATGAGTAGATGGCGCCCGTTTTATCCGCAAAACGCATTTGGGCTTTTACTCCGCGCCCTACTATATCCGGCTGGGCGCGAATACCCGAGCGCCTTAACGTCTGCGCTACGCTTTGGGCTTTATAAAAGCCTGCTTCACCTATAGCTCCGATATATACGTATGGTCTTTTTGTCAACGCATCCGGCATCATGGATATTATTCGTTCCAAACCCATAGCGAAACCGACGGCTCCTGTCGCGGCACCGCCACATTCCTCTATTAGCCGATCATAACGCCCTCCTCCGCAGATAGTTAAGCCGGTATCGGCGTCAATAAACTCAAACACCGTTCGCGTGTAGTAATCCAATCCTCGCACTATTCGACCGTTTACGGTGTATTGTATATCCAAAGTATCCAGCAGAGACTGTAATTTTTCCCAATGAAGCTTGCATTCCGTATCTAACGAATCCAGTGGGATGGGGGAATTTACTAATATCTCCTTACAGGATTCATCTTTGCAGTCCAGCACACGCAGAGGATTTGTTTCATATCGTGTTTGACAGACGGGACAGAGCGCTGACAGATTCTCCTTCAAAAAGGTTTTGAGTACCTCATTGTACTTTGCTCGGCAAGCTGTTCCGCCCAGGCTGTTTATATTAATTGTATAGCCGTTTATATTCAATTCTGACAGAACCGTGTCCGCCAGCGAGATCATCTCGGCGTCGGCGGCTGGATCGTATGAACCAAAGCACTCGGCGCCAAACTGATGAAATTGGCGCATTCTTCCGGCGGCCGGCCGTTCATATCTAAAATTGGGACCGACGTAATACAGGCGCGTCGGGGATGGATCCGCGTGAAGCTTGTGTTCTATATATGCCCGCGCGACTCCGGCTGTAAATTCCGGGCGCAGTGTCAAGCTTCGATTGCCCTTATCTAAAAAAGTATACATTTCCTTTTGCACAACGTCTGTCTCTTCACCGACTCCGCGCAAAAATAATTCCGTATGCTCAAACATTGGCGTGCGAATTTCCTCAGCGCAAAAAGCGGCGCAGATTTTACGGATAGTATCTTCCGCTTTTTGCCAAAGCAGGATTTGTGTTCCAAAAATATCTTTTGTGCCTCGTGGAGTTTGTGTCAACATGCGCTATCTTCCTTTCGTTTTATCATTTCGTCTATACGATTAATGTAATCGTTCAAGCTCTTGACGTTAAAGACGCGGCTTATTTTATCGCCGTTAATCAATTTTGTAACCGCGCCCGCGCCCGCCGCCCAGATTGTTTGGGTTTCTTCCATAATAATCACATTATAAACGCAAGCCTTGCCGGGTAAAGTATAGCCGACATTTTCAAAGTTGCCTATCGTGTTTTTTTGTCGGTAGATATAATAGGGCGAATAATTGTTTTCGGCGCATAGGGTTTGGCTTACGGTAAGCATTGTTTCCAATTCCAGCGGGCCGGATGGAGAGAAATTTTGCAGAGAGTCAATCAGCCGAGACCCGCGTTTGATTGTAAGCATATGCACAGTTATATTCTCCGGTCTTAAAGCCGTAATTTTTTCCAGCGTGTTCTGTGTGTCGGCTGATGTTTCTCCGGGCAGACCGAGAATTATATCCGTGTTTATATTATCAAACCCGATAGATCTAGCTTGAATAAAGCATTTTTCTATATCTTTAGAGCTGTGATTTCGACCGATGCGCGCCAGGGTTCCGTCGTTCATAGTTTGTGGATTGATCGAAATGCGTGTTACATGGTATTTTTTCAGAATCTCCAATTTTAGAATGTCTAAAGTGTCCGGGCGACCGGCTTCCACACAAAATTCATCCGGTTCGCCGAATATCCCAATTACTTTAGAACATAAATTATCCAGTTGATTTTTTGAAAGCGAAGTAGGTGTGCCGCCCCCGATGTAAATACTGGAAATATGTTTGGAATTGATTAAGTTTTTTATAGCGAGTAATTCTTTATACAAGGCTGTCAGATATGAATCGACACGACCATCTATTTCGTACGAAGCGAAGGAGCAATACAAACACCTGGACGGGCAGAATGGAATGCCGACATATATGCTAACCGCGTCCGGTGGCTGGCGCCGCAGAATTTCTTTTTCCGCCAGCGCCACATCTACGGCAAGTTGAATTTTGTCCTTGCGAGCCATGTAATTCTTTTGCATTAAGTCAACTGCTGTTTCGCTGTCAAGCCCGCTTTCTTCCATTATAAGCCGAGCCATTTTAGACGGTCTAATGCCTGTAAGCGCACCCCACGGAGGTTCTATGGCGGTGTAAGCTTGAAGCGCCAAATATAAAGTCGTCGTCAATTCGCGGCGGATTTCTTGAAGTAAATCAGTTTCGCTCTGGCGCCTGTGCCTTAAAGATACGCGGCTTTCCAGCAAAATACCATTTTTGTAAAGTTCGCCTATACATTTGGTGTCCGTAAGGCTGCTTACTATTGTAAATCCAATTGAGGAGGGGGATTCAACTTTAGTAAATTTTTCATTCGCAAAGAATATCTGAGAGATTGTTTGAATGTCGTAAATAAAATTATGACCCTCTATTATGTAATACATGATTTCACCCGTTTTATTATGCAGCAGTTTTTGAAGGATGGCAAGGCGTTTTTTTTATAGCGATTTTTTCAATGCGATTTTTTCAATGCGATTTTTTCAATAGCGATTTTTTCTATTACAAACATATTTCATTTTGCTTTAGGTAGAATAAACATTTTCCTGAGTCAAATAATAATTTCAGCGTATCCATTATAGAACAGCAATCAGAAAACAGCCTTTTTGATTGCGGCTTATATGAATGCGAGCGCGAAGCGGCAAAAAACGGTCTTAATCGCGAAAAGACCAAAAATTTTACTCAAGGAGGATAATACATGAAGAGGAAGTTATCACTTCTTCTGGCGGTTGTTTTGAGCATTTCCGCTATAACGTTTACGCCGGTTAATACTATGGCCGCGACGAGTAACATTGTAGATAATGTTCAAACTGTCCCCACAGATACTCTGTTATTTGAAAGCGGCTTCATATCCAGGACAACGGGTCTAAGACCAAACGCGGTACTGGATTATTTGATGCCCAACCCGCATAAAACCGGCGACGAACCTGAATGGTACGCCGATGGTACGGATCTTGTTTTGTCTTTAGACGATAGGGCGCTTTCAGGTCAAAATCGTCCGTCATATGGTTTGCAATTTTCTTTAACTCTTTCTAACGCGAATTGGTTTTTTAGAAACGCGGATGGGGCGAGCACAACAACAACGGGTTTAGAAGCTTTGAGAACTACAAGTGATCCCAATAATTATATTAACGGTAACGCGGCTTTTCCCGCGACAGCTCCTGTCGCTAATAAGGATTTTGATGGTTTAGGGTTTTATCTTAGTACGCCGACGCCGACTTTACCCGCGCCTGATGCCTTAAGTATTACTTATGATATAACTAAAGGTATTTATATGCCGGGTAATGGCAGAACAGACTCGGATTATGGCGACTATTACCGCTCGCCTGGCCTTACAGGTAAAAATGGCAGCTTGGGCGTCGCTTACAAACTATCTGTTTCCCAAAATAACTCAAGCAGAGCTACTGTTACAATTCTTCAGGATACCGCGTCGCTGGGCAGCAACCTGGAAATTAGAATTCCACTGGTCAGCCGTACAATAAATGACGATGTAGACTGCATAGTAGAAGTAGAAGGCGGCAGCCAATCATATATTTCCAGTCAGAAATTGCGTTTTGCTACAGCCAGAAAGAATCAGACTAACACAACTATAAAGTCTGTCGTCACCGCGAGAGATGAATTTGATCTGGATGATCTTATTATAAGCGAGTTAAGACCCGGCGCGATTCGCGCAAACGAGATAATTCGCTTGAAACTTCCACGCGGCTATCGGTTTATGGATACCTGGACGAACCGAGCGTCAGGCGTTGATTTTCTTACCGTTGGCGTAGAACCGGGCTTAGCTTGGGACAGCAGCGGCAGAACGGGCTTAGGTGTATATGACACCGCGGCGGTCAACACGTCCACCGGTTTGATTACTAATCTTACCCGAAACGATAACGGAAATATTACCATGTATAATGAGAGCACCGGAAGAGATGAAAAGTATTCTTATGCTTTCACCGCCGGCACGGATTATTTTGTATACATGCCCAACGGTAATTACACAGCGGATAAATTAGGCAATTCCGCTTACTCGAATGACGATGAGGAAATTTGGATAATATTAAGCCCATCCTTTAGAGCTTCTTCACAGTTAAGAGGTTCGATATATATCCAAAACCTGAAGATTTGGGCTGACGAAGAGGCTCAAATGCCTGAATCAGGTAAATCCATTGAGGTTACAATGGATATAGACGGTCTTAACGATATAACCGAGCAGACAATAGTCGTCGCGAATCGCGTTGACTGGGATCTTGTTCTTAAAACAACCGGCGATATCCCATTGTTAATATCCGGACGCTACAGCGGCGAGAATTGGGATGGTACTGACGCCGACGACACCGCTTTGGCCGCACACTGTGTATTGCAGGAAAACACCGCGAATTCTTGGTGGGCGACCCGTACAACAGTACTTTCTCTACACGCACACCAGAAGGCGGGTAGATGCTCACGGAGGCGTGTTTGCTGTTACGGTTA
>JAISRJ010000269.1 GCA_031273705.1 Clostridiales bacterium | reverse complement strand
TTGGAAAAAACGGTCTGGAAAAATCTTTCGAGTCTTATCTAAGGGGCACGGACGGTACGGCGCAGGTAGAGATAGACGCCTCTAAAAAGATCATTCGCTATCTGCCGGACGAAACCCCGCCCATCTCTGGCAATAATGTTTACTTGACCATAGATCGCGATTTACAAATCGCGTCCTACGACATTTTGGAGGATATGCTCAAGCAAGCTTTAATCGCCAAATTAAAAGGCGGAGAAACTATGGTCCCAATCACGGATAAAAGCTTTTTCGCTTCTATGATAAAAAGCAATACGTTTGATATAACTAAAATTATGGAAAGTACAGAGGATAACCCGGCTTATATTTTGCAAAACTATGTACTTTGGCATAATCCCGAGGCTGTTTGGACAGATACCGAATCAAAATATGATATTAAATTGCTGATGAGCCAGGCAATTTTGGACGGCAAGATTAGTCCCGCGCAAATGTTGATGATAATGATTGATCAAAATTTGATCACAGGCGGGCAGGAATTGAGAGATAGTTTGGAAAACAGGCGTGTATCGGCGCATAATGTGATTATAGAAAAATTGGAGTCCGGCGAAATTACACCGCAAATGACAAATCTTGATCCTTCAACCGGATCGGTAGTTGTAACTGACGTTAAAAATGGGAATATATTAGCGGCTGTCGGGTATCCGTCATACGATTCCAATCAATATATAGTGAATACCGATCCGAACTTTTTTACAGATATGAATGAAGACTTGACGCGCCCATTAACTAACCGACCATTTATGGAGACCCGCGCTCCGGGCTCAACATTAAAAATGATAACCGCTATGGCGACACTGGAGAGCGGAGCTATAACCCCAACAACTCTTATTTATGACGCCCACACATTTACAACTGTCGGGCATCCATATGTCAGTTGCTGGTCGGCTGTAAGTCACGGCAGAATAAATATTTCTCAAGCGCTGGCGACCAGTTGCAACTACTTTTTCTGTGAATCGGTGTATCGCGTAGGTGAACCCGGTAACAACGGTAAATTTGAGCGCATCGCTACTTTGAATGAATATATGAAAATGTTTGGTCTGGATTCCCCGACAGGTGTTGAAATAGGCGAAGACGATACACAAATGCCTACTCCGGATGTGAAAGACAGGATGTTACTTAACGCCAACCCGGAAACGCCCGTCTACGAACGTGAATGGTACGATGGAGATACAATGCAAGTATCTATCGGTCAGGGCTTTAGTAATTATACCGCCGCTAATATGAATAAATATATCCTTACTTTGGCTACACATGGCATTAGATACGAACTGCACTTGGTTGACAGTGTAAAGGCGGCTAACGGAACAGTCATAAAAAATACCCGCCCTGTAATAGAAGCTCAGGATCTGCCCATCTCGGACGGCACTTGGGATGCGATTTACAGAGGAATGCTGGATGTAACGGAAGCGTCATATGGCACAGGCAGAAATACTTTCGCCGAATTTCCGATTAGTGTCGCCGGGAAAACAGGTACCGCCCAGCAGGTTACAAACCGTAACTCCCATTCGTCATTTGGAGGATTCGCGCCGTTTGAAGATCCTGAGATCGCGATTTATGTTGTTATACCGTTCGGTGATACGAAGTCAATGTCCGCGCTCGCATCTAAAGTAGCCATAGAAGTTATGGAAGTGTACTTCGGATTAGATAAAAGCCCGCAATACGCGGAGCCGGTGAATGTTCTGGTTGAATAATTATTCGCGCCCACTGTACAAAGCGCGAATAATCATACAAAGAAAACGAGGAGGTACGGGCTTGCAGGATGACAGCCATGTGGTTTTTAAAGGCACTAATAACGGCATAAACGTATGGCTAGATGAAAACGCGGACATTGAATCTATAAAGGAGTCGCTGCGCGCTAAAACCAATGACGCGCAGGATTTTTTCGACGATTCCGACGTAGCTATAACTTTTACCGGCAGAAGTTTAAGCAAAGACGAAGAATCCGAACTGCTGGATATTATTTTCAAAGAGACAGCCCTTAGCATTTCTTGCGCGGAAACTAAAGAGGAGGGCGCGAAGGCCCGTCTTACGCCTCCCTCGGCACGTGAAAACCGTAATGAGCAGTTGACGTTTTTTTATGAGGGCGCGCTGCGAAACGGACAGAGCATTCGATACGACGGCAGTGTCGTTGTGTTGGGCGACGCCAATCCTGGCAGTGAAATAATAGCGCGCGGTAATATCATAGTGATGGGCGCGCTGAAAGGACTGGTACACGCGGGCTACACAGGAGACGATACCTGTTATGTCAGCGCTATTCGTTTGTCTCCGACTCAACTTAGAATTTGCGATATAATTACATATATTCCCGAAGAAAAGAAAAATAAGAATAAAAATACTCCATCTTACGCTTATATACAAGAAGGATTAATATATATCGCGCCTCTTGTTAATATTTAGCGGCGGCGGCATTCCGGCGGCATTCCGCCGCCCTTAGCGGTACATTCAGATAACATCCGGGTATAGGCACATAGGATAAGGAAAGGGAGAGGAAAGCGCATGGGTGAAGTGTATGTGGTCACGTCCGGCAAGGGAGGTGTGGGGAAAACAACCTCCACTGCCAATATCGGGGCGGGGCTGGCAATGATGGGCAAGAAAGTGTGTATGGTAGACGCGGACATAGGTCTGCGCAATCTGGACGTGGTGATGGGGCTGGAAAACCGTATTGTATATGATATAATTGATGTTATCGAGGGCGCGTGCCGGCCAAAGCAAGCCTTGATAAAGGATAAGCGTTATTCCAGCTTGCAATTACTGCCGGCAGCGCAAACAAAGGATAAATCGGCTATAACGCCGGAGCAGATGCAAAAGCTTTGCCGTCAGTTGCGTGAAGAATTTGATTATGTGTTTATAGATTGCCCCGCGGGTATAGAACAGGGTTTTAGAAACGCAATCGCCGGAGCGGAAAAGGCTATTGTTGTTACAACTCCAGAGGTATCGGCGGTTCGTGACGCCGATAGGGTTATTGGCTTATTGGAAGCTACAGGGTTGCGTGATCCACTTTTGATTCTAAATCGAATCAGACCTGATATGGTAAAACGTGGGGATATGATGACCCTGGACGATGTGACCGAAATATTGGCGATTGACATACTGGGTGTTATCCCGGACGATGAAAGTATAGTTGTCTCTACAAACAAAGGGGATCCTTGCGTATCGGACGACACCTCTTGGGCAGGGCGCGCGTACAGAAATATTACCC
>JAISRJ010000238.1 GCA_031273705.1 Clostridiales bacterium | reverse complement strand
AAGATTTGGCAAAACGCAAAAGTATTATGCTTGCGGCCGTTATTCCGTTATTTATCAGTCTGCTCTTGCGTTATCTGCCTTCGGGATTTACAATAACTATGTTGGATGTCGGGCAAGGTGATTCTTTTGTTATACAAAACGGATATGATACGTTTATTATAGACGGCGGCGGTCTGCCCAATCGCGATTATGGTAAGAATACCGGCGCCCAAGTGGTCGCGCCATACTTGGATTATTTGGGGATATCGGAAGTCGCGGTATTCGTCACACACCCGGATAACGATCATATTGCCGGTATATTGGAACTTTTCCCCAAAAAAAATATCCGGCAGGTTTATCTGTCTAAAACCATAGATAGATCTGATCCGTTATATCTTCAATTAATGGGGTTGTGCGAAGAAAGTAACGCGCGGGTCGATTATCTAAGTAAGGGCGGCATAGTTGAATCGGGAACCGTTAGATTTAACGTAATATATCCTATGGATGCTATTCAGACCAAGGGCAACGAAAGTAGCCTGGTTATACAGGTGAAACAGCAAAAATTCAGCGTGTTATTTACAGGGGACATTTCCGCTGATATAGAGAATGCATTGTCGTTCGATTCCCCCTCAATCCTTAAGCTTGCGCATCACGGGTCAAAATACTCTAACTCACATGAGTTTGTTAAAGCGGTAAATCCTCCGTTCGCTTTAGTCAGCGCGGGCAGAAACAATATGTATAACCATCCATCCGCGGAAGTATTGGAATTTTTCTATAACTCTGGCATCCCGATATATAACACTCAAACGAGCGGAGCCGTCATATTAAAAATTAATAAAAACATACGTGTTCGGGAGATGATAAAAACTGAAGGAACTAAAAAGCGATATTAAGAATATGAGGTTTAGACGCGTATATTTATTATATGGAGAAGAGAAATTTCTCGTTCACCATTATGAAAAGCAATTAAGAGCCAAGATTATAACTCCCGACACGGAATGCATGAACCTGGATGTCTTTGACGGAAAAAATTTTACCGCGGATCAAATTCTGGACGCCGCCCAAACAGTGCCTTTTATGAGTGAGCGTCGGCTGGTGCTTGTGCGAGGTTCCCATTTGTTTGCTTCGGGTCGTAAAGCGGATTCGGAACGTTTGGCTGTCTTTGTACCGGATATTCCCGATACGGCAATACTATTATTTATAGAGGACGACGTTGACCGGCGGGGACGGCTCTTTAAAAAGGTAAACGAGGCGGGGCTGGCAGTCGAGATGAAAGCTCCGTCGGAAAAAGAACTGCTTGACTGGGTTACGAACATGTGTAAAAAGCGCGAAAGAAAAGTTTCACGAGACACAATTTTAACTCTGCTGCGATATACCGCTCATAATATGGAATCGCTGGCTAACGAGATGGAGAAACTCTTCGGCGTAACTTCGGTGGGCGCTGAAATAACTCGGGAGGATATAGAGGCCGTCTGTACTCCCGCTCTTGAAACACGGATATTTGATTTGGTCGATGCCGTGGGTAATAAGAGGCCGGAACGCGCGTTGGATATTTTCAGCAACATGTTATTAATGAAAGAACAGCCCTTAGTGATATTGGTAATGATAGCCCGCCAATTCCGACTTATAACCCAGAGCAAGGCTTTGGCGGAAAAAATGCGCTCTGCTTCTGAGATAGCCGCTCTTTTATGTGTACGGGTGTTTATTGTAACTGAATGTTTGCGGCAGGCTAATCAATTCACTTCGGAGGGCTTATTATCCGCCCTGCGTGATTGCCTAGAAGCGGATATAAACATAAAAAGTGGGCGAATTTCGGATAAATTAGCGGTAGAAACCCTTATTATAAAGTATGCCAGCGCTTTGCAAAATTAAAGTTTAATGATATAATTCGGTGATATTATCTTATTGTAAACGGAGGTGACGGTATCGTTGATATGTAAGAAGTGCGAGACGGCTGTTGATGAACATACTAAAATATGCCCTTTCTGCGGGGCGCCCTTGCAGCACTACACTAATCGAAAATTTTGGATAGCCGCGCTCGCGCTCGCTACGGCTTTAATTGCGGGTTCTATATACTATATGAAACATACAATGTTTCTGAACCCATCGGTTACGGGACCGGTTAGCACAATAGCGCCTACCGAACAGCCGGTGAACGACCTCCAAACCATACCGCCAAACATTACAGATACCTCGCGGACATCAACTACCTCTCAGCCCACGCCTTCGCATACCTCATTAAGCGGTAAATCAGAAAAAGAAATACAGGACGTTGTTTTAAACGTCGCCGAGTCCGCCAAGAAATATTATGAGAGTTATCGGGAGACTAATGAATTTGTAAGTAAAAACGGTTATCTGTTTGAAAACCCGGCTGATATGTATGTTACGACAGATCTTTTAACAGGGATAGAAGGCTTTAAAATAGAATCGGCACAGGAATCCGTTTTGATCTTGTACGTACGTGCCGGTGATCTGCCCGCTGAATTGAGAACCCGAACTTCAACTGGTCCGTCCGAAAAGACAGACAATAATACGGTACCTGCCGACGAATTAACTGTCGCCGCCGCTTACCAGTTTGACGGCGGATATTCTTTGGCGTATGATGGAAAGATGGTTAGCGTTTCAGTTGCCGACATGAATTTAATGCTAAAAAAGTATGATTTGAACCACGGAGCGATTTCAATCGTTCATTCGACCGACGAATTATTTACCCGCGTTTCTAACGCCCTTGAAGAAGATATTGGCTCGCCTCTGGATATTCGATATATGTTCGCGGATGACAAATATGTCAGCTCTGTTGTTTCGCCGCAAGACAATCCGCTTTTGATTCGCGAGTATATACTTCAAAGAACGAACGCCAAATGTGAGATAGCTGTCAGTAAAATTGAAACATTTTGGCAGAAATTCGCGGATATAAATAAAGTTCTGCCGGATCTTAATTTGGATTTGGTTCCGGAGTACAATCTTTGGCGGGAACTAAAGGATGTAAAATCCGATTTTTCCGGAATCCTAAAATCTTTTCGCGATTCGGGTATTATTTCCCAAGAAGACGTAGAGCCGCTGTTTATTTCCGGAAATAACGAATTTGTCTTTGTGGAATTGGGCAATAAATCGCGTTTACTTGCGCATTCCGACGGAGATCCGTTGGAATGGAAAGTATATTTTGTCACCAGTTATGACAACGCTATAACTCGTATGAAAGAAATTGCTAAATTTAACCCGCCGCCATATTTTCTGATAAAACAAAGTTGAATGCGGTACAATAAATTTAAGGAGGTAAAGTAATGGCTATAGAAGTTCTCGACAAAAATAATTTCGACCGGACCATAAATTCCAGCCCATTACCGGTAATTGTGGATTTTTACGCGGACTGGTGCGCTCCCTGCAAGCGCTTAGCTCCAATCATAGAAGAGGTCGCTAATGAAAACACAGGTAAGGTAAATGTTTATAAGGTAAACACAGACGACGAGCCTGAATTAGCCACTCAATATGATGTCATGGGCATACCCAACGTTGTTTGCTTTAAAGGCGGCGAGGTTTATAAACGGCTGGTCGGTCTGGCCCCAAAAGATCAGGTTCTGCAACTTTTTGAGTGAAATCTCGGACGGTTAACGCGCGACCGTCTACCCGTGTAATAAGGTTATCAGTATTTTTATAAAATACTTGACAAGAAACAGTTTATAACAGATAATAGTAATCGCTCTCCATTTTTGATTTTAATTTAAATTGATTTTAATTTAAAAGATTTAATTTAAAAGAGCGGGCGATCATATATGAAGTATTCAAGACAAAGGGAAATTATTCAACAGGCTGTAAAAGCCAGCCGCGTTCATCCGACCGCGGCGGAGGTTTATGATATATTGCGTCCGCATAATCCTAATCTTAGTTTGGGAACGGTGTATCG
>JAISRJ010000110.1 GCA_031273705.1 Clostridiales bacterium | reverse complement strand
CCACGAGCCGTTTGGGAAATTGTAAGTCAGTTCGCTTTTGTTTAACCGGCTTTCGTCAAATATGCCGAATTTAAACAATATCTCTTTGAAGTCAATCAATATGGTACGTTTGATTGCCGGAAGCGTGGCACGCACAATGGACAACCGTGTATTGCGGTGAGTAAGACAATAGTTAATCAGCCATATCAGCACATTGTAGGTTTTGGAGCTTCGCGCCGAACCCTGCGCCGATACGGTTGTAAATCCGCCTTTAACCGCCGAATCTACCTTACTGTAAACCGTCGTTGTCTGTATCTTTGGCATCTACCCTGTCCCTGCTGTCGATAATCTCAATCGTTATAGGCTCGATATGCAAATCCTTACCGCCTTTGCCGGTAAGTTCCCGCTTTTCGGGAGCGTACAAGCCAAGCAACTTGCGCCGTTCAATCAGTTGCGCCCTGATTTCGGAAATATAGGACACGTCTCCCAAGCTCCGCATGTCGATTTCATTGATTTCACGTTCAATAGTGAGTATTTGTGTGTTTTTGTCATCAGATCCCACCGGTTTACCTTTCCGCCTGTTTGACGTCTTTTTATAGTCTGTTTTGGATTTTTCCCACTGCACCCACAATTCCTGCACGGCATCATTAATGCGCTCAAGCTCAAGCTGAACGGCGTAGTCGATATCCTCAATTCTGTTTTCCCGCCATTCCTTCAGCAAAAAATCCACGTCTTTCTTTATCGTAACATGCGAACACGACACGCCCGTCTGCCTAATAACTTCCTCCTGAATCTTCCGAAGCGACCATCCCTGCTTGTAGAATCGGGCAACGACTTCACGCCGACCTTCCGCTTTTTTCTTTGCTTTTTCTCCCTGTATAGCCATATTCTCTGTTAATTACCTTTTTGTTAGTTATCCCAAATTTCGGGTTCAAGAACGCCTGCCGCAAACGCATCATTATATTTGCTCCTTTTTTGCCACCCGTCCGTAATGTTGTAACCGGTATTAACATCATAATGCATTGATTTGGAGAGCGTAATATAAGAATATTTTTTTTCGCTTTTTTTAACCAATTCCAACTCGTGGGCTGTTCCCTTGCTTTCACCGTCGTGAATAATCAAAAATTGTGATGAATTTTTGATTATTTCCACAGCGCGACAGTGGAATGCACCGCGTCCCTTGTTCGGATTAAGGAAATGCACTTCAAGAATTAAAATTCTGTCCCGTGCGACACGCTGCGCGACCTCGCTTACCCCGCGAGGCTCTTGGCAAGTGACTATAGTTGTGATATTGCTGTTGTTGTTAAGATATTCGTTTATCTCAAGTCTTACAGATTCGTCAAACAGTGAACGACTTCCGAAAATTCCAAGTTTGCTCATTTTTTCTTTAATTTACTTGCTGTATATTAAGTATCTTTCGTAAATTCAATAAACTTCATATAATACTCCAAATTGCAACTTGACAATTCGATGTAGGATTTTTGGAACTCCGGGAACGTATGTACTGCGAAATGGCTTTCCGACAATAGCCAAAGCCCCGTATATCCTTGTGGATAAAAATGATATTCGGATTCATTCAATACTTTAAATCCACTTTTCCGCAATATGTTGTCAAAAAGCGGTTTAATTATTTCCGGATTTGTCTCCATTATCCACTGCGAATAATTCCAAATCTTCGCTTGCATATTTAATTGTTTTAAAGCGTTTTTTGATATTTTTTGAATTTCCTTTATAAAAAACAAGGACATTTTGGTGCATTTTTACGATTTTACGGTTGTTCATACACCTTGCAGCCCTCAATGCGGTACTTGCACCTGTTTCAACGAGTATAAGCTCGTTGTACAAGCTCATGTTCGACTCTTTGAATATCCGTTTAACATCACTTGTGAGGCTGTGATAAAACCCTGTTTTTCTATCTCTTACATCGCCAACCACAACGACGGCAAAACGGTCGTTTTTCAGACAGGAAACGGCGTTTGTGAAAGCGTTCTCAAGTATTGCGATAAAATCTGCGTATGTACTCTGATTGCTTGCATCCGAAGCGTCGTCACTGTATTTTTCGAGGTCAAAATAAGGCGGGCAACTAAACAGCAAATCTTGGGTATCGGGCTTAATGTGTTTCGCTACATTTTGTCCATCGTCGCATATATAACGTGCCGGAAGCCCTTCGGTGCGTTTATTGTTCAATTCCGCCTGTTCGCTGCGGAGTTCTATTCCGGTAAACTCGTGTCCCAGATGTGCCGCCACATATCCGAATACCGTATCACCTGCAAAACAGTCAAATGATTTTCCACCCTCGACGCCAAACCATCTGCAAACAATTTCAGCGAGCACAGGGTCAAGTATTGAAACGCCGCGCGACAATACCGTTAAATCCGCCTGTTCTTTAACTTCAGCGGATACGTATTTTTCAAGATATTCCGGGAACCCTATCCCAAGACTTTTACGGTGTTCGTGGGTTTGTTCGTATATCTTTTTATATCGCATTTCGGGAGCTTTGATAAGGGTATTGTTCCGGCTTTCGCCCATATCGCCGATAAGTTCCCGCCATGCTTTTTTTCGCTCCTGCCAATACCATTTCCGGGTATCAAGAACGGAAAAAGGCGGTATAACAAATCTGTCGGATAATGAGGCATTCTTAGATTTGTTTCCGGAGTCTGCGTTGCCGTCCGAGTCTGCATTATCCTGCCATACATCAACTCCCCAATCATCCAAATCCCCCGAATCCCATTCATTGGCGAGGTCGTCCCACGACCATTCGCCATAACCGGAGTTGTCTTTTATTGTGTAGGATTTCAATTTTTCGACAGGCGTTTCGGGCGGGATTATTTTACAGGGCAATTCCTTAATGCCTAATTCCAATGCCGCACGATAGCGCATATTCCCGCCGATTATGACGTATTTTTTACCATGCTGAAAAACGAGCAATTCTCGGAGATTCAGCATTTCAGGGTCATCCTGCAATGATTTTTTCAGTTTCTCAAATTTTGAATCTTTGATGAAACGAGGGTTTTTCGGTAGCCCTTCAATTTGCCCGTCGTTGGGGGCTAAATCCTTTAACTTAATGTTCTGTATCACAATCAAAATTTTCTGCAAAGATATGAATATTGCTTATATTATAAGCATAAAATGTGAAAAACAGTGTTTTTTGTTTCATTTTCTACAAAATAATCATTGCCCCGAAACAGCCTGTTTTAGAAGCGTTAGCGTTTTTGTTTTCATCAGTTCATCGGGCGTTACCCTGAACACTTTCCAGCCCAGAAGCGTGGCTTGGTTGTATTTTTCAATATCTCCGATAAAGCCCTGCGGGCGTGTATGGCGTCCCTGCGTCCATACCCCGCCTTCGACCTCAAGAGCGATTTTGTGCGCCGGAATGGCGTAGTCAAACCGCCATTTCCGCACGGGGTGGAACAGGTACTCTTTGACAACCTCAACGTTCAAATCGGCTTTGCAAATCGCCGTGAACACGTCAGTTTTTTTCACCGTATCTGAGCTTAAAAATTTCATTGATAACCGATAACGTTTCACTATTCACTATCGCTATGTGTTTGTAGTATTTATCGCATATTTCAGCGAAATCGTCTATTGTTGCGCTGCGGTTGAATTTTTTACAGTATGATTTCATAATGTCTGTCATCAGTGCGGCAATCGCATTATCCGCAACGCCAAAAGCTGCGCCAATACGGATACTATCATCCGCACTGTGTTCTAATACTCTTATCTTCATAATTTTCAATATCTAAAATCGGTAAAATGTATAATCACGCCTTTAAAGGTATTTTCTTTGCTGTTCCCAAAGAACCATTCAACAAAATCCTCAACGCTTAGTCCGTCGTTAGCTGCAACTTCCTGAATGAATACCTCTTTGTTATTAATCCAAACTTTCGGATAATCGTCATCAAAGCAATAGCTCATTTCGATATTTTGTAATCCGATTGTGTCGTATCGGGCAATCTCTATTGGCGAGGTGTGGTAAGGTCTGCCCGTCCACTCCCGCACCGACAGGTATTTTTTGCCGGATTTTATTTCCTTATACCTGTCATTCCACACATTTTTATCATTACCCCTAACGGTATGGATTTTCTCTCCGGTTTTCAGGTTGTCCTCAAAATGTGTGAGTTCACCGGCTTTCTTATGCGCTACGGGAAACACCCTGCACAGCGTCAATACTACTATTTTCTTGTTCATTTTATGTGCGTTCATCTTATTTTTGATTTAAAAATTATCTTTAAGTTTGTACCCTAACCCG
>JAISRJ010000228.1 GCA_031273705.1 Clostridiales bacterium | reverse complement strand
CGGTTAACTAAGGTGCGAAATCCCATGTTGCATGGGAGGAAGGACAGCGGGAAGCCGACTGTCCAGAGTAATCTTAGAAGCCTCGGCGCTTGCGCCGGGGTCGTTCACTATATAGTTGTTTGTGCAATATATTCCAAGCAGAGTTCGTCTCCCCCATTTGTACAGGGAGTATGCCAAATGCAAAAAAAGTCTGGAAATTTGCGTTAATATGTGGTAGATTATCTATAGTATAATTTAAATATATATTTTAAAAATTCCGATTGGGGGAATTTTATGAGAAGAGCTGTACTTAAATTAAGCGGTGAAGCCTTGGCCGAGGACACCGGCGAGGCATTTTCAGACGCAATTATTGATGATATAGCCGGACAGTTGAATGAAATTCGTTCCCTGTTTAGCGGCATAGAACTTTCACTGGTAGTAGGCGGGGGTAATTTCTGGCGGGGCAGATCCTCCAAACCCTTTCTGGATCGGACGCGCTCCGACCAAATAGGAATGCTGGGAACTGTAATGAACGGGCTGTATCTTGCGGAAAGATTTAAACTATCCGGTCTGCAATCGCGCGTAATGACCCCCTTCGTCGTCAGCACATTTACTGAATTGTTTTCTAAAGAAAAAGCGCTGGATTATATGAAAAGCGGTGAAATAGTCATTCACGCGGGCGGCACGGGGCACCCATTCTTTTCCACAGATTCCATTTCCGCTCTGCGCGCCGCCGAGCTGGACGCGGATTGCGTGTTCTATGCCAAAAAAGTGGACGGGATTTACGATTGCAACCCCGACGACAACGTAAACGCAAAGAAGTTTCGCAGATTGACTTATAGCAGAATATTTAAAGACCAACTTAACGCCTTGGATATAGCAGCCATGTGCATTTCTCAGGAAGCGGGCACGGATTCTTTCGTGTTCGGGCTAAACGAACCGCATAGTATTGTCCGCGCGTTTAAAGCCGCCGATTCTATGTCGGAGACCTTGGGCACTAAAATTTCTGTTGCATGTAAGGAGAATTATTATGTCTGAATTTACTAAACCTTATGAATCTAAGATGAAAAAGACACTTGAGACACTGGACACAGAACTGAACACCATCCGTGTCGGTAGGGCTAATCCCCGTGTACTGGATAAGCTGACGGTCGACTATTTTGGAGTGGAAACCCCTCTTAACCAGGTGGGCAACATCAGCGTGCCCGAAGCGCGAATGCTCGTCATTCAGCCATGGGACTCCAGTCTGCTAAAGCACATAGAAAAAGCGATACAAGCTTCCGAGCTGGGGATAAACCCCACTAACGACGGGAAGGTTATCCGTCTCGTTTTTCCGGAGCTTACGGAAGAACGCCGCAAATCGCTGATAAAAGATCTAAAGAAAAAAGGTGAAGAATTTAAAGTCGCCATGCGCAATATTCGGCGCGATGGTATGGATATTTTCAAGAAACAGCAAAAGAAAAGCGAAATTACCGAGGACGATTTTAAAGAGATAGAGGAAGAACTTCAAAAGCTGACCGACAAACATATTGCCGAAGTAGAAAAACGCGTTGACGCTAAAAGCAAGGATATTTTATCTATTTAATTTATTTAATACTAATTTATTTAATAATGATGGGGCCTTTCGCAATAAGACCACCCCCGGCGCTTTGCGACGGCCCCTACTTTTATTATCGGGAGGTCTCTGTAAATTTCTATTATTCCTGAACACGTAGCTATAATAATGGACGGTAACGGGCGTTGGGCGAAGAAACGCTTTTTAACCAAATCGGCGGGTCACAGAGCCGGAGCGCAAACGTTGCGTCGTCTTGCGAACGCCGCCGAAAAGTTAGGTATAAAGATATTAACTGTATACGCTTTTTCTACGGAAAATTGGGCGCGGCCTCAAGATGAAGTAAATACTCTAATGAATCTGATTCACGAATATATTCAACAATACATCGACGATACGAAAAAAAACAATATGCGCATATGCGTTATAGGAGATATTAGCAAGCTTACCCACGAATTACAAACTAAAATACGCAACTTGGAAGATATGACGCGGCAAAAGCACGGTTTGCGTGTAAACATCGCTCTTAATTACGGTGGGCGCGACGATATAATCAGAGCGTGTAAAAAAATCTCCGCAAACGTGAGTAACGATAGGCTTTCGGTTAACGACATCGACGAAACTATGTTCGCGGCTTATCTGGATACGGGTGGGATGCCCGACCCTGATCTTTTGATCCGAACCAGCGGAGAAATGAGAATAAGTAATTTTTTACTGTGGCAGACCGCGTATACGGAATTTTATTTTTGTGATAAACTATGGCCAGACTTTAATATAAACGATCTTAACGAGGCAATAGCGCAATATCAAGGCAGAAACCGCCGCTACGGCGCAAGAAATGATATAGAAAAGAGAGACACCAATGGCTAAACGTATTATTACGTCTTTGGTTGGGCTGCCGATACTTATAGTGATAGTCTACTGCGGGGGCATATATTTACAACTTTCACTTCTTATTTTATCCATCATTGGGTTGTCGGAATTTTATTCCGCGATGAAAACCAGAACCTCCCCCGGAAATATTATAGAGTTTAAACCTCCGGATCGTGGCAAACATAAAAAGAGCGAACCGCGAATCAGGCTGTCGCGCGTCTCCGTCAATTATTTGGGCTATGCCTTCGCTGTTTTATATTATGCTATGTTACCATTAATTAGCTCTAACTCGTTTTTCTTTATCCTCATCACCAGCTTTATTACCGGCGCGATGGTTATCATGGTTTTGTTTCACGGAAAGTTGAATATTTTGGATTGCGCGGTTACGTTGTTCGGTTTTTTTTATGTCGCCTTTATGCTATCCTTTATATATCAGTTAAGAATGCACCCACAAGGTAACTACTTTGTGTGGCTGGTATTCCTAAGCGCTTTTGGATGTGACAGTTGCGCCTATTTTGCCGGCCGAGCCTTTGGAAAACATAAGCTGGCACCATATTTAAGCCCGAATAAAACCATCGAAGGCGCGATTGGCGGAATATTCGGGGGGTTACTGCTGTCTACGTTATTCGGCTGGATTATCTCCAAGACGTTTCAAATTGAGGGAACAAATATTATTTTGTACTGCTCTATAGTAGGCGCTGTCGGCGCTGTGTTCGCCACATTCGGAGACCTTGCCGCCTCATCCATAAAGCGCTTTACGCTGATAAAGGACTTTGGCAATCTCTTTCCGGGGCACGGAGGAGTGCTGGATAGATTCGACAGCGTACTGTTCGCCGCTCCTATGATGTATATGATGCTGGTGTTTTTGATATACTCGCGAGCGTAAGCATTTGCCAATGGCACACGAACTGAAGCTAATGGGATTGCGGCGACATTATTTAAAGGGACTGGTATAATATGCGGCTTGTAATCTTAGGTTCGACAGGTTCTATCGGACGACAGACGCTGGATGTGGTTCGAGACACGCTCGCGAGCCGTCAAATGCACATCACCGTCCTTGCGTTGACGGCACATTCCAATATTGATTTACTGCAAAAACAAATAGAGGAGTTTCATCCGGCCTCTGTCTGTGTAACGGACGAGGAACAAGCGGAGATTCTGAAAAAACGTGACCCTCCTTGCGAAGTTCTATCCGGTGAAACCGGGATTATCCAAGTCGCCGGTCTTGCGGAAGCCGACACTCTGCTATCCGCTATAGTGGGGATTGCGGGTTTAAAACCGGCCGTTGCTTTTATTAAATCAAAAAAATCAAAAAAATCAGAAAAATCAAATAAATCAGAAAAATCCGGCAAGACTCTTGCGTTGGCGAATAAAGAAACTCTGGTAACAGCCGGGGCACTGGTCACACGGCTGGCAGAGGAAAGAAATGTAAAAGTTTTACCGGTGGACAGCGAACACTCGGCTATTTTTCAGTGTTTGGATGGAATAAACTCCCCTCGGCGGATTTATCTGACCGCTTCCGGCGGACCTTTTCTAACTTGGAGCAAAGATCAAATAAAACACGCGACTTTGGAAGCCGCGTTAAAACACCCTAATTGGAACATGGGTAAAAAAATAACCATAGATTCCGCCACCATGATGAACAAAGGGCTGGAGATTATAGAGGCCATGTGGCTGTTCGGTCTAAAAACGGATAAAATTAAAGTGCTGATTCACCCTCAGAGCGTAATTCATTCTATGGTAGAATATGACGACGGAGCGATAATCGCTCAATTGGGCACTCCGGACATGCGACTGCCCATACAATACGCGCTGACTTATCCCAAGCGGATCTTTACACCTTATGAGCGGTTGGATTTTATGAAATATAAATCTTTATCATTTGAAGAGCCGGATTATGATAAATTTCCGGCGCTGCGACTGGCGTTAAAAGCGGCCGAAGTCGGGGGATTATTGCCGGCTGTCATGAACGGAGCAAACGAAGAAGCTGTAAAAGCGTTTATTAATAAAGAAATTCCTTTCACGCAAATCGCGGGATTAATAGAACATGTTATGCGTTCATATTATTTAATAAGAGCGGAAATGGGGGGCGAAAAATTTGATTACACTATCGACGACGTTCTGCAAGCTGATGCCTGGGCGAGGAAAGAAGTTATGAAATTTTAAGAAAGAGGCGATTATTTGTCAATTGTTATTGCGGTCATAGTTTTCGGCGTAATTGTGGTCATACATGAGATGGGGCACTTTATCACTGCTAAAAAATCCGGAGTGCTGGTAGAGGAATTCGCTGTTGGCATGGGTCCTAAGATCCTTTCCAAGCAATACGGAGAAACCCTTTATTCTCTGCGGGCGTTTCCTATCGGCGGGTTCTGCAAAATGCTGGGCGAGGACGATCAATCTACGGATAACCGTGCCATATGCAAAAAAAGCATAGCCCAAAGATTCCTTATCCTTAGCGGCGGCGCGATTATGAACCTGATATTGGCGTTCCTCATATTTTTGTTCCTGGTCGCGTTCAATGGATTTACAAGCACAAAAATTCATTCGGTGGTTGATGGCAGCCCGGCGCAGCAATTGGGGCTTCAGCCCGGAGATAAGATAATCCGGCTTAATGGAAGCATAATAAACATCTACGATGATCTGACTTATGAAATAAGTCTGAATAACGGAACCTCTATGCCTATATCATATGAGCGGAACGGTAAGCGGCATAACTCTGAGATTACGCCTTATAAATATGAGGACGGCTCTTATAAAGTCGGAATAATGTTTGAAGGCAGGACGGGCATTTTTGAAAAATCTGTAGAGGGTATTCAACGAGCGGGCATTTTTGAGTCATTGGGCAACGCCGCTTGCGAGATAGTCTTTTATGTAAAAGCAACTGTCGGCGGCATTATTAGGTTGATAACTCTGCAACTGCCTATGGAACAGATGTCGGGGCCTATTGGAATAGTTACCGTAATCGGTCAGGCTTACGACGCATCCATACAAAACGGCGTTTGGATTATGGTAATGCAAATGCTCTACCTCTGCGCAATTTTAAGCGCTAACCTGGGCGTGTTTAATTTACTGCCACTACCGGGTTTGGACGGTGGTCGTCTGGTTTTCGTACTGTTTGAAGCCATTCGCAAAAAGCCGCTTCCGGCTGAAAAAGAAGGTCTGGTGCATTTTATCGGCTTGGTTCTGCTTATGATTTTGGCTGTGTTTATTGCTTACAGCGACATTAGAAAATTGTTTATTTGACCTCGCCGCTTTAAGCGCGGGGTTTCAAAAAGGAAGTATCTATGATACGCAAAAGCAAAGAAATACGGATTGGCACTGTGATGATAGGCGGTACAAATCCAATCGCCATACAATCAATGACCAACACCGATACCCGCGATGTGGAATCCACAACGCGGCAGATACATAAATTGCAGGATGCGGGATGCGAGATAATCCGTGTCGCCATACCAGATCAAGAGGCCGCTCAAGCGATTTCGGAAATTAAGAAGCGCGTTAATATCCCTCTGGTGGCGGATATTCACTTCGATTACCGGCTCGCTCTGGCGGCTCTCGAAAACGGAGCCGATAAACTACGCATTAATCCCGGCAATATCGGTTCACGCGAAAAAGTAAAAGCTGTCGCTCTGGCGGCTAAAGAAAGAAACGTGCCCATTCGCGTCGGGGTAAATTCCGGTTCGCTGGAAAAGGATCTTTATATCGCTCATGGTGTAACGCCGGAGTCATTAATGGAAAGCGCGATGCGTCATGTGCGCATGTTAGAGGACATAGATTTTAATGATATTGTAATAGCCGTAAAGTCGTCCAATGTGAAATTATCGATAGCCGCTTATGATTTGCTATCCGCCCAGACCAACTATCCCCTGCATGTAGGCATAACCGAAGCCGGAACTGTAAAGGCGGGGGCAATTAAATCCGCCGTGGGCATAGGCGCGATTTTGTCACGCGGACTAGGCGACACCATTCGCGTTTCTTTGACCGGCGACCCTGTCGAAGAGGTAATATGCGCGAAGATGATTTTGCAGTCATTAGAGCTGCGGCGCTTTGGCGTGGAATTTGTCTCTTGCCCTACTTGCGGCCGAACAGAAATTGATTTAATACCATTGGCTAAACAAATTGAAGATTATTGTTCTAACATAGACGCAAACATAAAGGTAGCCGTAATGGGCTGCATAGTAAACGGCCCCGGAGAGGCTAAAGACGCGGATATTGGCGTCGCGGGCGGGAAAGGCGCGGGTGTAATTTTCAAAAAAGGTAAGGTTATAAAAACAGTAAAAGAGTACGATCTTTTTACGATGTTAATAAAAGAACTTGAAGAGATGATCAAGGAGACACCCAGTGAATAATCCGCCATTTAAAGAAGTTTTCGCAAAAGTAGGGCTGCCGCCGGAACTACTGAATTCATTAGCCCAGACAGAAATTGTCAGTGTGCGTCTTGACTCCGAAAATCGTCGATTATTCGTGGAATTAATCGCCCGCGAGGTTTTGACCGAAAAAGCGCTGTCAGAATTTCGCGGGCGTCTAACTAAGCGTTTTGATATATCACAAATGCTGGTAGATGTAAACTACATTCCGCACGATTCAAAACTGGCGGGGCAAGTTAGTGTATTATGGAAAAGTTGGCTGGCTAAAAACAAAAGCCCTATGTGTAAATCTATGCTGGAAAAAGCCTCGTGGCGTATGGAAGACACAAAATTCATACTCACGACCACGGGCGGCAGCGCTTATATATTGCGACTAAAGGGTATAGACGCGCAGATTCAGCGGTTTATAAACAATAGGATAGAAACTCCTGTTTCTGTTGAAATTGAAACCGCCGCCGCGCGGTGGATCCCCACTAAACTTGAACCTGTTCCCGATACAAACGCTTCAATCAATTCTGAGCAAACGCGGTCGTCAGCTGCCCTATCTCCGTCCGGAGAGCCGCCAAAGCAAAAGAGAGAAAAACCCAAACCTACAGAAAAACCGATCCGAGGCAGGCTAAAATTTAGGTTGCTTCCAAAGTTGACAGGCTTATTCCGTCCTTTGTCCGAGAATTTTCAGCCGGACGAAGAAATTCTGATAAACGGGCGTGTTGTATCCAGCGAATTTAGAAATATAAAAAGCGGCAGGATATTGGTTACTTTTGATATTACCGACCAAACTGGGTCTATCACGGTTAAATGCTTTGTTACCGGCGAAACCTCCGGCGAGTTAAAGCCCTTGTTAAGCAATGGCAACTCTATCGCCGTCAAAGGTAAGGCGCAATTCGACGATTATTCAAAAGAGATTAACGTAATGGCAAAAGAACTTGCGCCCCACGCGCTAAATGTGCTAAAGCGAATGGACAGCGCAAAGTTAAAGCGTGTGGAACTGCACTTGCACACCCAAATGAGTTCGATGGACGCGATAACCCCGGCAAAAGACTACATAAAGCGAGCCATAGAATGGGGACATTCCGCCATAGCCATTACCGATCATGGCGTTGCTCAGGCGTTTCCGGAGGCAATGACAGCCGCGGAAAAATCAGATCTTAAAGTCATCTACGGTATGGAAGCTTACTTGGTTGACGATCTGAATAAAGAGCCGGATTATAATATAAAAAAGGCAAGGTATTATCACGCTGTTATTTTAGTTAAAAACCAAATAGGTCTGCGGCATCTGTATGAATTAATCTCAAACTCGCATATAAAACATTTTTATAGACGTCCCAGGATTCTAAAAAGCGAATTTTCAAAATTACGCGAAGGGCTGATTATCGGGACGGCTTGCGAGGCGGGAGAGTTTTTTAAGGCAGTTTTGCATAATTCTCCGGATGAACGAATAAACGAGCTGGCGGAGTTTTATGATTATTTTGAAATACAACCGATAGAAAATAATATGTATCTGTTCCGTGAAGGCAAGGTTTCATCGGTGCAGGACTTAATGGACATTAACAGTAAAATTGTGGAATTGGGCGCTAAGTTTAGCAAGCCGGTTATAGCTACCTGCGACGTGCATTTTATCGACCCCGAGGACGAAGTTTATCGGCGAATAATAATGGCCGGCGACGGATTTAAAGACGCGGATCGCCAACCTCCCCTATTCTATCGCACCACAGATGAAATGCTGGCGGAATTTGAATATCTGGGCAAAGAAAAGGCTTTTGAAGTGGTTGTGACAAATACCCGGTTACTGGCGGAACAAATAGAGAAAATTAAACCGATTCCGGATGAAACATTTCCGCCCCACATAGAGGGCGCGGAGGAACAGCTTACACTAATGGCGCAGACAAACGCCCGCAAGATATATGGTAAAAATCTGCCGGAGATTGTGGAAGGCCGTTTAAAGCGTGAATTGGATTCTATAATAAAAAACGGGTTCGCCGTTATGTACATGATAGCCCAAAAGCTGGTATCCAAATCGAACGAGGACGGATATGTGGTCGGATCGCGCGGCTCGGTCGGATCGTCGTTTGTGGCGACAATGGCGGGTATAACCGAAGTAAATCCCCTACCCCCTCACTATCTATGCCCTAACTGTGCCTATTCCGATTTTGATTCCCCCGAAACAAAGCGCTTCGCGGGCGGTTCCGGCTGTGACATGCCAAGTAAAGTTTGCCCTGCTTGCGGCACAGCCTTGCGTGGCGAGGGACACGATATACCTTTTGAGACGTTTCTTGGGTTCGACGGAGACAAAGAACCGGATATAGACCTTAACTTTTCCGGTAAATATCAGGCAAGAGCACACGCGTACTGCGAAGAATTATTCGGGGAAGGCAATGTTTTTAAGGCGGGGACTATAGCTACACTTGCCGACAAAACCGCCTACGGATATGTTATGAAATATTTTGAGCGGCGTGAAGCAAAGCCTCGCGGAGCCGAGATAAATAGGTTAAAACAAGGTTGCACCGGAATAAAGCGCACAACGGGTCAACACCCCGGCGGGCTTATGATTCTGCCGCGCGGACACAGCATATATGAATTTTGCCCGGTTCAGCGTCCGGCTAATGACACGGATTCAGATGTAACCACAACCCATTTTGACTACCATTCTATCAGCGGACGACTGCTAAAACTGGACTTGCTGGGGCACGACGTGCCTACTATTATCCGGATGCTTTACGATATAACCGGGATAGATCCTGTGACGGTACCGCTTAACGATAAAAAAGTGATGTCTCTCTTCACCGCGCCCGACGCTCTGGGTGTTTCTCCGGAAGAGATTAACTGCGCGACCGGTTCGTTGGGTCTGCCGGAGTTTGGAACGGGATTTGTACGACAGATGCTGCAAGATACGAAACCGACGACATTCGCGGAACTTGTGCGTATATCCGGCCTGTCGCATGGTACTGATGTTTGGTTGAACAACGCCGCGGATCTTATTCGTGACGGCGAAGCCACCCTTAAAGAAGTTATCCCGACGCGCGACGATATTATGCTGTTTCTTATTCGGATGGGTGTTGAAAAGAAAGAAGCTTTCAAGATAATGGAAAACGTGCGCAAGGGCAAGGGATTAACCGAAGAGGAAACAGCGGTTATGAAATCGGCGCATGTACCGGATTGGTATATTGATTCTTGCAAGCGTATAAAATATTTGTTCCCCAAGGGTCACGCTGTGGCATACGTTATGATGACCGTGCGTATTGGGTATTATAAGGTGTATTATCCTTATAGTTTTTATGCGGCGAGTTTTTCCGTAAAGGCGGAAGACTTTGATTTGAAGATGTGCCAAGGCAAGGACGCTCTTACGGATGAAATAAACCGTATCTGTGCGTTGGGCAAAGAAGCGACGGCAAAAGATAAGAACAAATTAACCATTATGGAATTGGTTGGCGAAATGTACGCGCGTGGATTGAAATTCGCGCCGCTGGATCTGTATAAGGCGGCGTCGGATGAATTTCTTGTAACGCCGGAAGGACTAATGCCGCCGTTATGCGCGGTGCAGGGTTTGGGAATGTCTGTCGCCGTTAATATTATAGAGGCGCGGGATAACGGGGCGTTCTTTACCATAGACGAGTTCCGCGAGCGCACTAAGACAAATAAAAGTGTTATAGAGATTTTAAAGCAGAATCATATCCTAGACGGCATACCCGAAACCAGCCAGGTATGTTTGTTTTAGCGGCGCGCTTGATTATATCGGGTTCAAAAAGTTTTATCACGCTTCCCTTTTTCTTTTATTTTTTGAAAACAGACACAGATTTAAAATCACTGCACTAAGGAGGTAAT
>JAISRJ010000226.1 GCA_031273705.1 Clostridiales bacterium | reverse complement strand
AACTTAGTTTTAGTGCGCAGAGAACGAGGTACCCAATCCAATTTACGTATATTATCAATAATAGAGCCACGTATACGGATTGACGCGTATGTTTCAAACTTCGCGCCTTTGCCGGGGTCAAACTTATTTATAGCGTCGATCAGGCCGAATATACCGTAGCTCGTGAGATCATCGTAATCCACATGTTGACCTATGTGCATTAACAGCCTTCCCGCGACCATTTTTACAAGCGGCGCGTATTTTATGATCAGCTTTTCTTTTAAGGCGGGATCACCGGTTTCGGCATAGGCTTTCCAAATCTTGTCTGCATTCTCCAAATTCCTTACCCCCGTCTTGTATTAAACCGGCTCTCGGCGGCAGCTATCATTTTATCAATTTACTGTTAATTGTCGCTTGATAAAAATCATCTAATAAAAATGATACAACTTAGCTCGCGTTTTCTTTACGCTCCGCATTAGATAAATCCGAATCTGTCAGATCTGTATCCGTTAGCTCCGTGTCGTCTTCAATCGAATCCTCACCGATAATATCGTCAGTAAATATATTTTTCTTTAAGTAATTACGTATAATCGCGCCCAGTATATAAAAAGTGATAATCGTCAAAATTAATTCAAAAGATAACCTCGGCAGTGACTCTCCGCTTAATATGCCGATTATTAATACTATCAGCGCGCCGATAAGAGCGATTATCACGTCCAATTTTTCTAATATCATAACGTCTTGCTCCCATGACCGATGGTTTTTATTAAAAAACGCCCGTCTTCGGCGTATAGCGTAACAGTGCGCCCATAGTTAGAGCCGGTATCTTTCGCTATAACCGGAATATTAGACTGTGACAGGAACTTTATCGTGGCTTCGACATTGCGATCCCCTATACGCAGGTTATCGTTTTGAGACGTAAAGGCAAACATTTGCGCTCCGCCCGCAAGCTTTGCCCTCAAATTGGCTTTGTTGGCGCCCAGCCTTTGCATTTGATAAATCAATCTAATTGTCGCCGTATCCGCAAATTTTGCCGCGTTGGAGTTATTTTGTATTTGCGTGGAATCGGGCAGCATAATATGAGCCAGCCCCGCAATCTTGAGTTTTATATCATACAGTGCGATACCCACGCACGAACCCAATCCTATAGTAGTCAAAATCCCCGGCGATCTGGTGGCGTTCAAATCCGCCATGCCCACTATTATTACATTTTCCATGCTACTTGGCCCCTAAACAAGTTAGGATAATGTTAAGGGAAGTATCGTCCGGCACTAATAAAAAATACCCGGATACACTATATATATCCGAATCGAACAGCGACTCGATTAATAACGCGCAATCCGCGTCTTTACCGAACTCTATGGCGGGAACACTCAAAATAGCGTTCGCCATATCCATTGAAAGCATAGGAGTGGACGGAATCACCCTCTTATTAATAAGATTCGCCAGCGAACCCAAATAGGAACTGGTTAGAATATTACCTATCTCTTGAAGCGCGGAGTTCTCCAATTCAGTAAACGACTCCGCTTCATCCCTCTGCGCGTAGTCGTGTGAAAACTCGGTCATAAGTGTATTAATAAGCTCTCTGGCGCATTCTTTTTTTACCAGGAACATCATTATCCCGTTTATGTCGCCGCTGATTTGTACTAAAACACCTGCTATCAACTGTTCGGGACCACCCAAAAACTCCGCCATATGCTTAAATTCCACCATCTTAACTACAGGCACCTTCATACTTATACGCTTGCCCAATAATTGAGATAAAGCGGTAATAGCGTTACCCGCGCCTATATTGCCCATTTCTTTGAGCGCGTCCATTTGATTTTGATTCAAGTTTTCCATTTGCGATTCCATTTAGATCACCCTCGTCAGTTTGTAGGGGCGCGCAACGCCGCTGTCCGCTATACTCGCGAGTATAAACATTGGCGGAAGATTGCGCGCCCTTACCTCTTACTCCTGGCGTTTCATAAGTCTTTTCCTCTGTTCCGTCAGAATAAATTTAAGCACTCTATCCTGATCTTCTTTTAATATATCCCAAAACTTCGCTCTGTATATATAATCTTTTTCATTATGAACGATTTGTTTAACCTCCAAAATTTCACCGGGAATACTTACCAAAAACCTGCACAATTCTGTAAAACCTTTAATCTTGGTATTTGTTGTTAAATCAACATCGGCGGTAAAGCGATAACCACCCCCACTGATGTCCAATATAGTACCTATGCGCATATTGTCCGAATTAACTTCCTCCGACTCGTTCATAACCGAAACGAACCGATAGGGCAAAACGCATTCCTGGCGAAAATATTCACGACGCTGAACAAATTCTCCTTGGGTTTCCAAGGTTAGCAGCAAATTAAATCTAAGGGGATGTTCTATAATATTTTGAACGATCGCGTCATAACTGAACAGTCCTTTTTCTGTCATAAAAAAGACTTTATACGCGCCGTTAATAAACAAGCTAAGCGGTTTGCCCTCGTTGGGGGTGGTAATCATAATTTCATCGTCTTCCGAACAGTAATCGACTACGCAATTAACATACTCGCCGTTGTCAGCGATCATCGCTTTTTCCCCTCGATTAATGACGCCCAATGCCGCCACCTCCTATTTATTACGCGCGAAAATTATTTGCCAGTCTAACCATAAAGGTTGTAATACCGTTAGGTACCTGATTATATTTCGGTTGCATATTAAGCAGCCGCAAAGCGATGTTTTCAATACTTCTGGCGCTGTCGCTTTGAGGATAACACAGCGACAGCGGCTCTTGACGCTTTACCGCCCTTGGAACGCTGATATCAGTCTGAACAACGCCTAACAATTCCAATTTTATCCCCAAAAACTGCTCCGAAACTTTGTTAAGCTTTTCAAATATGTCTAAACCCTCGTTATAATGCGACACCATGTTTACAACTACTTTTAAAGCGTGAGCAGCGCCGGCCTCGCGTTTTAGCGATTTAATAATCGCGTACGCGTCCGCTATAGAAGTCGGCTCCGATGTTACGACCAGTATTATTTCTTTAGAAGCAAGTATAAAGTTCAACACATTTCTCGAAATGCCCGCGCCAGTGTCAATAAGTACAATGTCCGCAATTTCATCCAAAGCGCTAAACCCATTAATTACCGATGATACCTGTTTTTCCTGTAATTGAGCAAGCCCGGTCAATCCCGCGCCACCGGATAAAAATTTAACCTGAAGCGGTCCTTCCGTAAGGGCGTCCGTCAATTTCATTTTTCCGTGGAATACGTCCGCGAAACTATTACGCGGTATAATCCCCGCCAATACCTCGATGTTAGACAATCCAAGATCGGCATCTATAATCACTACGCGTTTATCCAATTTGCGCAGCTCTATAGCCAAGTTTAAAGTCAGGCTCGTTTTGCCGACTCCCCCCTTGCCGCTCGTAACAGTAATAACACGGCACTCCGGCGCTCGGTGCGACTGCTGCTCACGTTGCTTTACAATATCCCGCAGTCTGTTCGCCTGATCCATCTTGTTTAGTCGCCCCCTATCCCCAATAAGGCTTTTGTAATGTACTCCGGATGCGCCACTTCTATATCGTCGGGCACGTTCTGCCCATTTGTAATATAAGCCAATCGCTTGCCCGTCAGGTAGCATATATTAAGTATAGAACCCAAACGATCCGTTTCATCCAGCTTTGTAAACACCAGCTTATAATCCGTTAATGTAGAATATGTGTTT
>JAISRJ010000111.1 GCA_031273705.1 Clostridiales bacterium | reverse complement strand
TACTTATCTTAGCACAATTTGAAGAAAAAGGAAAGCATTATGGAAATGAAGTCAACGAAAGACACTAAAAAGCATAAGTGCCATTTGGATATTCAAAAAATTTCCGTATATGAAACAACGAAAGTTCTGGGGATCCGGATTGTGGAGTAAAGATTAATTATATTGGCACTGCAGGTACTGTTACAGCGGAGAACATCCGAAAGTACATTGAAAATCAAAAGGACGTTCGCTAATGCTCTAGAAAACGCCTATTTTATGGTTGAGCTTACATCCCCGCCCACGAGGGGCGAGGTCTTACGCTCTGTTCTATAAACCTTCGTTCACTGATAATATCTCCTATCTGGATATTATTACCAATTACACGAGGGTCTGTACATTCTCCGCAACATTCAAATTTACTCACCAAAGCCGCTGTCTATTAAAGCTACCAGATTATCCACCGCCTGTTGTTCATCATCGCCTTTTGCGCTAATCTCCACTTCGGTGTCTTTGCCCAATCCCAGACTAAGCAACATTACAATAGATTTAGCGTTTACCGCATCTTCTTCATCTAACCGTTTTATTGTAATTTTAGATGTATATTTTTCCGCTTCCTTAATAAATTCAGATGCCGGACGTGCGTGAAGCCCGGTTTTGTTACGAATTACAGTTCTTTTTTTTACCAATTTTAACCCCCACCCTCTTCTAAATTAAGATTCTTCTAAATTAAGATAGTTCTTCCAAAATATCATATTATAAAGATCAGATCAAAAAGTCTTTTAGATATTTTTTCACATCATCGGAGCTTGCTAATCGTTGTACCCTTTCCGCGGCCTCGACAGCTTTACTTATTGTCAATCTCGACAGCATCCGTTTTACGGGAGCAATCGACGCCGAACCCATACTCAATTTCCTCATACCCAAACCAATCAACACAGCGGCGGCTAATGGATCCCCGCCCATCTCACCGCAAACGCTTATCGGCTTGCCTTGCTCATTAAAAGTCCTTATTACATAACCCATCAATCGGAACATCGCCGGGTGAAAATTTTGGTAATAACTTGCAATACTTGCGTTCATTCTATCCACTGCGGTTAGGTACTGGCACAAATCGTTGGTTCCAATGCTCGCAAAATCCACTTCGGCGGCGGTCATATCAGCTATCACAGCAATGGACGGTATTTCTATCATTATTCCGATTTTTATATTTAAAGCGTAAGATAAACTTTGGGAAGTTAATTCAGCCTTCACAGACTCTATAATTTCTTTTGCGTGTCTAATATCGTCCATACTGCCAACCATCGGCAACATCAACCATAGATTGCCATAGATAGACGCCCTAAAGGCAGCCCGGAGCTGTGTTCTAAAGATCTCAGGCTTAGAGAAGCATAACCTTAACGCGCGGTTCCCCAGAAACGGATTTTCTTCTTTGGGCAATTCCATACAAGCCAATGTTTTATCTCCGCCAATATCCAACGTACGCAAGGTTACCGGACGTGGCGCGTAGGATATAAGAACTTTTTTATAAGCTTCAAACTGTTCTTCCTCACCGGGCAGTTGACTTTTGCCCATAAACAGAAACTCTGTGCGAAAGAGACCGACAAAATCCGTATAGGCTTCGTTTCTAAATTCATCCTCGCTTGCCGAGGCAATATTCAGCCCTATGTCAATATGAACGCCGTCGGCAGTTATAGGCGGAGCCGAAAGATATGAAATAGTATCCGCGAAGTCACGGCTAAAAGCTTCTTTAGCTTGCTCAAATCTCTTAACATCCTCCGCGTCGGGGTTGATAATTATTTCCCCTGTGGTAGCGTCCACAGCTGCAAATTGTTCCGGGGTTATTTGAGACAGCAATTCTGTTATTCCCACAATAGCGGGAATGCCACCGCTCCGGGCGATTATAGCGGAATGAGATGTCGCGCCGCCCACTTCCGTAAGTATCGCAAGCACATGTTCTAAATCCATTGTCGCCGTGTCGGATGGAAGCAGATCATGCGCGGCGACGATAACAGGGGCAGACAATACCGAAAGATCACAAGTATCCACTTTATACAAAATACGCAACAGACGTTTTTTAACGTCCGTTAAATCGTCCGCCCGTTCTCTTATGATTAGATCACGAGCTTTTTTTAACAATCGTATGTATTTTGAATATACTTTTTCTATAGCCCAATCTAGCCGCCAGTTTTCCTCGGCTATGCCTTCCTCTATTTCTTCGTTGATTGCGGGGTCGTGTAAGATTTTGATATGCGCGTTGAATATAAGGGCTTTGTCCGGATGGTCATTTAGTTGAACACAAATATCCAGCATCTCGTTTTCAGCCGCCTGTTTTAGACCTTTAAAACATTTTAAATTTTTCTCGACCATACCCGGCTGCGAAAAACATTCTCTAACATCCGGATTAAAGGGTTTATAAATATACAGAGACCCTATGGCTATGCCCGGAGAAACCGGATTACCTTTTAAATTCAATAATAATCGACCTCCAATTTATACTCACTGAAAGATAATTAATTCAGTCGGTTATTATGTAGGCCGCAGCCTCGTTTTTAGAGTGATTCGCGCTTAGGATAATATCGCGGTCGGGTTCGTTTATCACACATATATTACTGGGTCCGACGCCGTTTTCGATGAGTGTGGCTTCATATGTCTGATTAACGGTATCCACGCACTGAATAAAAAATAATTCGCTGTTCAGCCTTCGGATACCTACAACAATTGACGGGACACCTCGCAAAGTGCATCCGGTTATCGCGTGAGCAAATTGAATCTCTTTCGGATAGCTGTAAACTTCCTGATATTGCTTGCCTATTATTTTGAATATTTTTACTTTGTCGCCGTGAAACGGTTCTATCACAGCCATTTCGTCAGTGCCGCAACCATCCAAATCCGTAAAGGCCACATCTCCGACGGGTCGATCCATAATCTGCCGTATTTCCCAACCGCCGATTTTTGCAATCGGCGGCAGTATGGCAAAAATACCATTCTCGCAGGTGACATACCCACATTCTCGGTTCTCATAGTATCCTCGGCAATAACCATGATTTTTACACAATCCATCCAGAATCGGGGTAAACTCTACGCCATTCTCAGGAGAATCCGGAAGGCGGCCGATATAAACCTTCCCCGGATCGCTCCAATCTTCTCTGTTTTTTTTACTGCCGCACAATACGGCGGCCAGTATGAAATTCTGTCCGTTAACATTAAATATATCAAACCGATGTACAAACGGAAGAGCCGCCAGATCTTTGATCATCCAGACTCTTTCCGAGTGGTCACGCCGACCCCACACCAATTTCGCGCCAGCCGATTTAAAACCTGGAAAGAAATTCTGTACCGCCAGAAATTCACCGTTTCTTTCCGGAATCTGAATCAGTGACATTGTTCCGCCGGCTTTTTCCCAAATGACTTCCCTTTTAGTAAGATCTTGAATATTGTATGAATAGCATGGTCCGCCAATCGCCTCGCTTGCCATAACCGCGTAGGTACTTTCGTCTATCTTTAAATTGCTGGCAGCATAGCAACGTTCCATTGTATCCAAAATGACTTTATTGGTTTTCATAAATTAACCGACTAGGTCTGTTTGGGAGATTTTTTCTTTAACCTCGGCGGCGCTTAGCACATTCCGCAGACCGATTACAACCGTGCCATATTCTTTCGCGCTTTTATACATATCCACAAAATTAAGAGGCACAAAAGCCAGATCATACTGGCTGGCGCTGCTCTTTCCCTCCGCTAAAGAACAGTGATGGATCAACTGCACCGGAATATTTA
>JAISRJ010000043.1 GCA_031273705.1 Clostridiales bacterium | reverse complement strand
GAACTTTGCCTAATGAAGCCGTGTCGGAAATTTCAGTCTTATCGGAAAAGGCGGAAAACTCTTTGGGCAAATTTATATTAAGGAATACATCCCCATCAATGGATTCTATTTGAAGATTCTCTTCAAATTCAGGGCTGCAGATATTAACTTGCTCTTTCTCAAAAGCTTTGGCGCCATTCAAATATACGTTGTTTGAGATATAAACCGGTTCTTCAACGGTTTTGTAACCTTCCAAATCTGTACCAACGCGCATACCGTCAATTATCCCAATATATTCCTCAAGCGAGGTAGTCGCGCCGTCGTATATTGCCGTTCCCGTGGCATCAGGCGTTTTGCCTCCCACAAATATATTTCCGTAATACCTGTCGTCCCCGCCATATACCATCGCGTAACCCCTTACTTCGGTACTGTGCGGAGAATGATATGGTGTCGCGCGATCCAGAACCCTTCTTAACGCAATTTTTCCGGCGAATAAATTATTAATATACGCTCCGCCCTGCGCATGATTATCCAGCGAATATTTAGAACCGAAAATATTATGGTCTACAATATATGGACCATGTGAAACCTCGACAAACAAATCGCGATTGTTATTATTATACAGATTCTTACTGACACGTGTTCCTTGTGCCTGCCAATCAAGCCAAGTTCCTAATGAGCAATCGTGAATATAATTATGATGAATATGAACATCAATAGCGGCGTGAAGCTTTATCCCGGCTATTTCATGGCCATAAAATTCGCGCTTTAGAGCAATATTGTAGATGTGATTATTGTAAATCTCACTGAAAATACAGCCCAAATGTCCAACAACCGCATTCTGCCCGCAATCATAAATTACATTATCCCGAATGATATGCGAACCGATTTTTTCTTTACTCCATCCGATTTTAAGCGCGGAAAAAACAGCTTCCAGTTGATACTGATACCCCGGTTTGTCTTTTCTGTAGGTTCGGAAGTTTTCGCCCGTCGAGGCTTCTTTGCCTATGCTGATCGCGCTACACTTCGCGTCATGAATAATATTCTTTTCAATAATCCAGCCTTTACTCCAATTTGCGCCGATAAGCCCCGGTTGATCCCCGGTGGGCGGCGCCCAAGGAGTAGCGGCGTGCGCCATTTCAAATCCCCGAACAGTTATGTAGTTAACTCCAACTTTATCGGGATAAAAACAACTCTTGCGAACATTTACCTCCGTCAGCTCCTTGTTGGGATCGGCATCGTGAAAATTTGCGTAGATTGTGGTGTGCTTTTCGTCAACTTCAGCGAACCATAAATATTTAGCCTGTTCGGAGTTTTTTATCGGAACCAGTTCTTTCGTCCAGTTGTCAAGAATTTCGTTTCGCGCCTGTGGGTTAAACAAAGCTTCATAATTCTCCGCCTCATAGAATGACACTCCGTTAAGATAAAC
The DNA here is from genome assembly GCA_031273705.1 of Clostridiales bacterium. GTDB lineage: Bacteria > Bacillota > Clostridia > Lachnospirales > WQUN01 > JAISGK01. The sequence continues at coordinate 7,801 of JAISRJ010000043.1, read as the reverse complement.
ATCGCCTAAATGAACACGACGTTCTTCCGGAAAAATCATCCAATCGCCGATAACTATTTCTTTATATGGATTCCAATCCCCAAAAATCTTATTGCATAGAACCGTTTTCCAAACTGTGCCCTCAATTTTTACCCAATCGGTAATCCGCTCCGAGCCTTTTATAACAACGTGTTCACCCTCCGCGGCGCTGTATGTAATCCGCCGGATATTGCTCAAACCGCCTTCTTTAGGTTTGATCCACTCACGATATTCCCCTTCATGAACAAGAATATCGTCGCCGGGCTTAGCTGATAAAGCCGCCTTTCCAATGGTTAGGAACGGACTTTCCTTAGATCCGTTATTGGCGTCGCAGCCGTTTTTTGAAACATGATAAATCGTAGACATATAAACCCACCTTTTAAAAAACCACTTACCGATAGAATTTCGATTATCGGTAAGTGGTCTGATGTGCCCGAGAAGGGACTTGAACCCCCACGATGTTACCATCAGTGGATTTTGAGTCCACCGCGTCTGCCATTCCGCCACTCGGGCTAACGTATGAATAATAATACACCCGGCTAAAAATGTCAAGCGTTAAAAATGATTTTAACAGGCAATTTTAACAGGCAATTCCCCTTCGTAGAGGGACGCCCGCGGTCGGGCCGCATGGCAACCTATTGAACTATTTCCACATTAACGCGTTTTTCCCCGTGCACGGCGGAGGCTTTGACCACCGCGCGGATTGCCCTTGCAATCCTGCCTTGCTTGCCGATTACTTTGCCCATGTCTTCCGAGGCGACGGTTAATTCAAGAAGAATGGAACCGTCTTTTTCCGTCTCTTTAACTTTTACGGCATCCGGATCATCAACAAGGTATTTCGCAATTACTTCCAAAAGTTCTTTCAAGAGAAAACCTCCTACAGTCCTGCCTTTTTAAGCAAAGCGCTGACTGTATTCGTCGGCTTGGCGCCTTTAGAGATCCACGTCTTTGCCACTTCCAAATCAACCTTTAATAATAACGGATTCTTAGTTGGATCGTATATGCCCAGCTCCGCGATAGCCTGACCGTCTCTGGGAGTGCGCGCGTCAGCAACTACGATTCTATAAAACGGAGCTTTTTTTGCGCCCATTCTTTTTAAACGAATTTTTACCAAGTTAGTTCACCTCCCCGTAAACGGCACATTAAATTTACCGCCGCCGCGTCCTTTTGCGGACTTGCCGCCCATGCCGCCAATATCGCGCAGCATCCTTTTCATATCTTCAAATTGCTTTAACAATTTATTAACTTCTTGTACCGACCGCCCGCTACCCTTAGCCACCCGGCGCTTACGTGAATTGTTAAGTATCGTTGGATTACGGCGCTCTTTCGGGGTCATAGAACTAATAATCGCCTCGGTATGGTTTACAACGCTGTCGTCCACATCCAAGTCTTTAATCTTCACCTGCTGACCTAACCCCGGTATCATATTCAAGATACTTTTCAAAGAACCCATCTTTTTTATTTGGCGCAGTTGATTCAAGAAATCGTCCAGATCAAAATCATTGGAGCGGAGTCTCTTTTCCATTTCGACAGCTTCTTTTTCATCGAAAGCCTGCTGCGCCTTTTCGACCAGTGATAAGACATCGCCCATACCTAAAATACGAGACGCCATTCGGTCCGGATAAAACGGCTCAAGATCTGACATTTTTTCGCCCAGCGCCGCGAACTTAATAGGTTTACCCGTTACAGATCTCACTGACAACGCCGCTCCGCCACGCGTGTCACTGTCCAGCTTGGAGAGAATCACGCCGTCTATACCCAAACTTTGGTTGAAAGTATCGGCGACCGTAACGGCATCCTGTCCGGTCATGGCATCGACTACCAATAATATTTCCTGCGGGCGAATCTGCCGCTTTATACGGAGAAGTTCCTCCATCAATTCTTCATTGATATGAAAACGCCCGGCAGTATCCAAAATAACCGTGTCATAATGATTATCGACGGCAAAGTCAATCGCTTTTTTCGCGATTACCTCGGGCGATAAATCTATACCGGCTTCAAACACGGGTATATCAACGGAATTACCCAAGATCTGCAACTGTTTGACCGCCGCCGGCCTGTAAACGTCACAAGCCGCAAATAAGGGTTTCTTGCCTTGTTTACGCAAGTGTACGCCCAACTTACCGGTAGTGGTGGTTTTACCCGCTCCGTTAAGCCCGACCATCATAAAAACAGTGGGTGGTTTAGATGAAAACGTTAGGTTACTATGGCTTGCGCCCAACAGATTCACCATTTCGTCATGAACAATCTTGATAACCTGCTGCCCCGGCGTAACACTTTCCAATACAGAACCGCCGATCGCCTTTTCGGTGACGGTTTGGATAAAGCTTTTAACTATACGAAAATTGACGTCCGCTTCTAAAAGAGCCAGCCGAACCTCTCGCATAACGTCTTTGACGTCCTTTTCGGTTAGCCTGCCCTTGCCTCGCAGTTTTTTGAACGCGTCTTGCAGTTTTTCCGATAAGCTTTCAAAAAGCATATCGTCCACCTCACAGTCTTGATTATAATACCAAAGCCGCTAAAGCGTGTCAAGAAAATAGTTTAGATTTCAGCTCTGAAATTAATAACAGGTAGTTGTAAAATGCTTGTAAAAGATCTCATGATATTATATAATAACAACTGATATATAACTGATATATATTAACCGAATGATTATGAAAATGAAAAATAAGATATTTTAAAGGGAGTATGTCGTATGCCACATATTGTAGTCAAAACCATCAGCGGTCCTTCCAAAAAACAGTTACAAGAAGCGGCGGAACAAATTGCCGCGGTCGTAAATAAAACTATGGGTAAGGCTGAAAAGTATATCTCTGTTTCTGTTGAGGAATATTCTTTTGGCGAATGGGCGGGCGTCTATGACGAGTACATAAAAGATAAGGACAATGTGCTTGTTAAGCCGGGTTATTCAAACCCAAAAACGTTTGAAAACTGACCGCCACAATCCCATGAGCTTTAGCTCATGGGATTGTTCACCAGCTCTTATTCGATGCAAAACGCGCGCGTTACTATAAAATAGAAAAAGGAGAGCGTAAATGGTCTTTGGCGATCATATAAGTAAATCATTAACGCACATGGGAAGTACCGGGGCGTTTCTGACTGTAACAAGCCCCAAGGGAACTAATACAATGACAATCGCTTGGGGATTTGTGGGCGTGATTTGGAGCAAACCGTATTTTATAACTCTGGTGCGCCCGACGCGCTATACCAAGGAATTTTTGGACGGTGCGAATTCGTTTACCATTAGTTTTCCGTGGGAGAATTTAAAAAAAGAGCTGGGGATAGTCGGATCGAGATCCGGAAGGGATATTGATAAAAGCAAAGTGGTGGAATTCGCTCCGGCACAAGTGGTGGAATCACAGATTGTAAAGGGCTGTAAGGCATATCTGGAGTGCAAGATAAAGTACGTCGATCAGTTGGATCAGGCGAAGCTGCCGCCGGAGATTAATTCCTTTTACAATAATGATTTACATTATATGTATTTTGGGGAAATCGTCGCGGACTACGAGGCTAGAGGTTAGTAGCCATAAACACAGTTTGAACCAGTATCATATATACTATTGTGCCCAACGCTATCGACAGCAACATTTGCCGTTTCCAGATATGCAGTGCGACGACGACAGCCACCGCGATAAGTTCCGGCAGCCCGTGGCTGCCGGCGAATATACTCACGTCTTTAAAGCTGAAAATTACCAGCAAGCTAATCGCGGCGCTGGGCAGAACTCCGCCCAGGTATCGAACGAATTTTGGCGTAGGTTTATCAGCCGGGAAGAGCAGGAATGGGGCAAATCGCGTTATCTGAACAGCCAAAGCCATAACGAGAATAGTTATGATTAGTTGAGTGTTATTCAATGCGCGCCACTTCTTTCCCATCATTTTTGTTGGCGACAGATATATCCATGTGTTTACGAAACAAGGTCAGCAACGCGAAAATCCCTATCATCGCCGGTACAAGGAAATTCTTGCCGCCGAATAAAAGCAAACTGACAAACGCCACTCCCAACCCGATTACCGCGCTGTAGTGGCGTTTATCTTTCATCCACTGTTCAACAAAAATAACAATGAATAGCGCAGTCATTACAAATTCCAATCCCTTAGTGTTAAAATGTACAAAGCTGCCGAAAATCGCCCCAAGCCCCGTGGCAAGCACCCAATAAATTTGGTTCATTATGGTAATAGCCAGCATAAACCAGTTTTTATCTACATAACTCGGGGGCTTTACAGCTATATTCAATGAGAAAGTTTCGTCCGTCATACCATATATCATGTACCAGCGTTTTTTTCCAGACTGTTTATATGTATCCAGTAATGACAGCCCATAAAAAATGTGCCGGGCGTTTACCATGAGTTCCAGCAAGAACGCTCCCAGCGGATTAAACATAGCCGTCAACAAATTTACGGCTATAAACTGCCCTGAACCAGCATAGATTATTGTGCTCATTATAATTGTAATCAGCGGCGAAAATCCATTGGCGCTCATCAGCACGCCCAGCGCAAACCCCAGAAAGGCATAGCCCGCCAATATCGGTATTGTGAAGGGAAAAGCAACCTTTAAAAGTTGCATGGTTTTATTGTTCAACGGGGTGTCCTCCGAATAAACGATACGCGAGCGCGCATATATCGTTTCGTGGTTATGAAAAAAATCATCCGCCCAGATATGCCTTTTTAACGGCGTCGTCCTCCAGCAATTCGGCGGCAGTGGCTGTTTTTGTGATGTTTCCGGTTTCCAATACATATCCGCGATTGGCGATAGACAACGCCATTTGCGCGTTTTGTTCCACCAGTAATATGGTAGTTCCAGTTTTGTTAAGATCGGAGATTATATCAAAAATCTGAGCCACTAAAATCGGCGCAAGCCCCATAGAAGGCTCATCCAGCATCAGCAACCGCGGAGTGGACATCAGCGCCCTGCCCATGGCAAGCATTTGCTGCTCACCGCCCGAGAGCGTGCCGCCCGGTTGACGCCGCCTCTCTTTAAGACGCGGAAAGTGGTTAAAAACCCGGTTCATCCGCTTGTCAATCTTGGTGCCGGGGACAGTGAAGGCTCCCATCTCCAGATTTTCCTGTACGGTCATCTGCGCAAAGATCGCGCGTCCTTCCGGAACCAGCGCCAATCCTTGCTCCACAATCTTATGAGGCGGTTTCACCGCGATATTTTCAGAATCGAATATAATAGATCCGCCGTGACTGCGCAGCAGCCCGGCTATTGTCTTTAAAATAGTCGATTTACCCGCCCCGTTTGCGCCGATTAGCGTGACAATCTCGCCTTCGTCCACATGAAAACTTATGTCCTTAACCGCGTGAATTGCGCCGTAATAGACGTCTATGTTCTTAACGTCAAGCATGTTTTCTCTCCCCCAAATACGCCTTTATGACTTCGGGGTTATTACGAATTTCGTCCGGAGTTCCTTTTGCGATTACGCAACCAAAGTTGACAACGCAGATCCCCTCGCAGATGCCCATGACCAGTTTCATATCATGCTCTATGAGGAAAACGGCGATTTGGAACATGTCTCGTATCCGTACAATGTTTTCCATAAGTTCGGCGGTCTCGGATGGGTTCATACCTGCCGCCGGTTCGTCCAGCAGCAATAATGTAGGATTGGTGGCAAGCGCGCGAACTATTTCCAGCCGCCGTTGAGCGCCGTAAGGCAGACTCCCCGCCTGCTCATCCACCAGATCTTGCATATCGAAAATGGAAAGTAATTCCCTTACTCTGTCCCGCGCGAATTTTTCTTGTTTCCAATACGCGGGCAGACGCAGAATCCCGCTGAGTGTACCGTATTTCATCTGATTGTGTAACCCGATCTTAACATTATCCCCGACTGAAAGATTCGCGAACAGGCGAATATTTTGAAATGTACGGGCGATTCCCATTTTACTTAACTGAACAGTGGTTTTGTCTAGGGTGTCGAGACCGTCCATCAGAATAACACCGCGTGTCGGCTGATAAACCTTGGTAAGCAGGTTAAACACCGTGGTTTTACCCGCGCCGTTTGGGCCGATAAGACCGGCGATTTCGGTTCGCCCGATAGCGAGGTTAAAATCGTTTACAGCCGTAAGCCCGCCGAAGTCTATGCCAAGGCTACGACATTCCAGAATGGGCGGCTTGGTTACGTCGCGTTCCGGTATCATATTTTTACTGGGGATTGGAACCAGTTTTGTTTTGGTTATACTCAAACCTTTTCTGCCCCCTTAGCCGGACTTTGGCTTTGCATACGACTTAGAAATGATTTTATTTGGTTGGAATTTGTCAGAAGCATTATCAATATCAGCACGATCGCGTAGACTAACATGCGATAGTTATTAAAACCGCGCAGCGCTTCGGGCAGCACGGTCAAGACAGCGGCGGCTATTATACTGCCCCAGATGTTTCCTAATCCGCCCAGAACCACAAATACCAAAATTAATATCGACATATTAAAATTAAACTTTGTAGGTACTATTGTATTAATGTTAAGAGCGAAGAGCACCCCGGCGGCTCCTGCTAAAGCCGCTGACACAACAAAGGCTATCATTTTGTACTTTGTGATATTTATTCCGACGCTCTCGGCGGATATGCGATTATCCCGCACGGCAAGGATCGCCCTGCCCGTTCGGCTTCTGATCAGATTTTGTACTATCACGAGCGTTATAAGTATCAAAATAAAACCCGCTGTAAACGAAGAAATTTTGTCTGTCCCCGACGCCCCGACTGGACCGTTGATAATTACTTGTCCGGACGGATCCAGGCCGAGCGCGTTGGCGCTGGTTAGGACGCTGATATGCAGCCCCCGGCTGTCCAAACCTACATAAAGACAGTTTATTATATTGGAGATAATCTCCCCAAAGGCAAGCGTTACAATCGCCAGATAGTCGCCTCTTAGTCTAAGTACCGGTATACCGATCAGTATTCCCGCCAATGCCGCGAACACTGCTCCGACTATTATAGCAAGCGCCAGTCGAACTTCGGGAATAACCACAATATTTTCAAGAGAAACCGCCGCCACTACGCCCGCGAATGCCCCGACGCTCATAAATCCGGCGTGACCAAGCGATAATTCCCCCAAAATACCGACGGTTAAATTGAGAGACACCGCCATAACGATGTAGGCGCAAATCGGAACGAGCTGACCTTTAAGGGAGGAAGACATTACGCCCGCGCCTTGTAAAATCTGAGCGGTCGCGAATGATACTATAACCAATAAATATGTAAAGACGTTTGTTTTCGTCGCCGCGCTGAACCTTTTTATATAATGTCTCATAGACTTAGACCTTCTCATGGATATGCCTGCCTAGAAGTCCGGCGGGTTTTACCAATAGAACAACTATCAGGACGGCGAATACAATGGCGTCGGACAGTTGTGTGGAGATGTACGCCTTAGAAAAAATTTCTATAATACCCAATAGAATCCCACCCAGCATAGCCCCCGGCATAGAGCCTATTCCACCAAAGACCGCGGCTGTAAACGCTTTTATACCGGGCATACTACCGGTAGTGGGTGAAAGAGTGGGGTAGGCGGAGCAAAGCAGAACCCCCGCAATCGCGGCAAGAGCCGAACCGATTGCGAAAGTTAAAGATATAGTGGTATTAACATTTATACCCATCAAGCTTGCGGCGTTTTTATCTTCCGAGCAAGCTCGCATTGCCTTGCCTATTTTAGTCTTACCGGTAAACAATGAAAGCCCGGTCATAATTACTACGCACGAGGTAATGGCGGCGATAGTCACGTAGTTTATGGATAAACCGAACAGATTGACACTGCCGTTTCCGACAACGCTCGTAAACGAGCGTGGATTCGAT
>JAISRJ010000306.1 GCA_031273705.1 Clostridiales bacterium | reverse complement strand
CCTCACGCGGCTTAACGCCATATTGACCATACGGATGGCAAATGATTTCGCTTGCGGGTATAGTACCCAGTTGGGCGCGATGAATTCCGCGCGGGGCTTTTGGGCTATAAGCTCATGGTTCTGATATTCGCTGGATGTTTCGCGCTTAAAATCATGCGCTGTCAAAATACTTTCTCCGGTTCTTCTCAAAGTATGCTTAACACATTTCGACGTATCCGGCAATTTTCTTCACTTGCGAATTGACAAAGATATGGTATAATATAGAAAAAGTCGAATGGCGATATACGAAAATTACGCTTGCCGGCATAACCTTGGTGATAAAATGGAACTTACACTACACGCGCGGGCGAAAATCAATTTGGCGTTAGATGTCGTACGTAAGCGGGAGGATGGCTACCATGATTTGCGCATGATCATGCAGACTGTCGAACTGCATGATGATATAATTATGAGGCAATGTAACCCAATAGATAATAACGGCGCGATTAAATTACTTACCAATCTGCCTTATCTGCCGACTGACGAGCGTAACCTTGTATATCAAGCGGCGGAGTATATGTTTTCTAAGTACCGATTGACCGGCGGATTATTTATAGGGTTAAAAAAACGTATACCTGTCGCCGCTGGTTTGGCAGGTGGCAGCGCCGACTGCGCCGCCGCTATTTTAGGTATTAACCGGCTGTATGGGCTTAAATTGACTTTACCCGCAATGACCGAATTGGGCAAGCGATTCGGAGCGGACGTCCCTTTCTGTTTGCTCGGCGGGACCGCGCTGGCAGAAGGCGTGGGCGATAAATTGACGCCACTCTCCCCTCATCCTAAAACCGTGGTCGCGATTGTAAAGCCGCCTGTGTCTATTTCTACCGCGTCGACATTCAAAGCCTTTAGCAATAATGTTTCACGCCGTCCGGATTTTGATTCTATATTACACGCTCTGGAGCAAAGTGACGTGCGAGGCATAGCCGCAAATTTTCTGAATGTATTGGAAGAAAAAAATATATTTTTATATCCCGATATATTGAGGATTAAAAATATATTTTTGGAAATGGGGGCTATGGGGGCTTTGATGAGCGGATCAGGCTCGGCGGTGTTCGCATATTTTGAGACAAAAGAGTCTGCGCAAGAAGCAGTTTTACAAATTCAGGCAGAATTGCCTCGTGTTAAAGAGGTTAATGTTACACATACGGATTAACATCAACGCGCTAGTGTATCACTAGAAAATGACTTGAATTATTTTTACTGGACTAATGATTTTTGGGAGGTGTAGTTTATGATCAAGGGCAAGGCTGCTGTCTTTCTTTCCGCGGTGATTTTTTCATTAGCGCTGCTTTTAGACACACAAAGCGTATCGGCGGCTGTAAAGTATAAGGACGTTGGCGAAACCCATTGGGCATATACCGCTATAGCTCGCGTTTCTGAAGATGGATTGATTGTCGGAGACGCGCAAGGTAATTTTAAGCCCGACGCCCCGATAGACAAGTTTGAAACGGCTAAGATTTTGGCCAAGGCAGCGGGTTACAAATACATAGGCGCTTCGTCAGAGGAATTATCTTATTACGCGCGATCTTATGAAAAAAATAAATCGCTGCTTAGTCAATACGCGAAGGATTATTCTAAATGGAAATCCGTCGCTAATTCGGAGATTGCTTACTTGCTCGAACGACAAATATTTACCGCCCAGGACATTAAACAATTTATCGTTAAGGATGAAAACGGCGTACAGCATTTCAGAGCTTTATCGCGCCAGGAAGTATCGGTTTTTTTTGTAAGGCTGATGGGGTTGACTGAGGACGATTTGGAAAAATCGGATTATACCTTTGCCGACGACGCCACTATCAAGGATGAATATAAACCTTATGTCTATTTCTTACATAGCATGAATATTATCAGCGGCGGTACTAACGTTAATTTTTTGCCCAACGACGCCGTAACCCGCGCTTCTATGGCGGTTTTGCTTACCAAGACTCTGGATTTATTGGCGGAGGCGGAAAAGACCGGTACAAAATTTACTTCCGACGACCCGAACGCCGTGGTTATCGAGAGCGTTTCCGGCATACTGGATAAGATTCATCCGGGCATAAATTCTATCCAGTTAGTGACTTCGACGGCGCTTGCCACTTGGGAAATGAGCGAAAACATAAGTGTAAGTATCGACGGATATTTAAAGACTCGTTCAGATTTAAAATCCGGCATGGTTATAACAGGGGTTTTGCTTAATCAAAAGCTGATAGATATTCAGGCATATACCCCTGAGAAAGCGGCCGTTGGCACCAATACTATGGAAGGAGTGCTGGAAGAGATTTTTATTTCTTCTAATAAGCGCAGTATTTCTTTAAAGGACGGCAGTGGTCAGGTTAATCAGTTGGCTGTATCTACAGAAAATGTGGATGTTTATTCGCTAAGGATTGGAATGAAACTAAAAGTCGCGTTTAACAGTAACATTGTAACCTATATTGAAATTATTTGAATTTACATAAACCATCGTCTTGATCTAAAGAATTATGTTAAAAGCGGAGATATGTATGTTGGACGAAAGACTAAGGCCGTTACCCAGAAATATTGGCGGTCATATAAAACGAAAGATTAAGCCTCGAATTTTGCGGAGGATAATTCTAAGAGGCGTTTTGTTTATTCTGTTGCCGGTGACTATAATCTTAGGCGGATTATACATAATGGTTCATAAAAACGCGTATGAAGTTTACGCGTCGGATGAACTCGCGGGCATAATTCGTTTGACGGATGAAATTTCATTGGACATCGTTATCAATGACCTGAAAAAAAAATTGGGAGACAACGGTGCGGAAATTAAACTTGTTGAGGAAATCAGCCTTAAACCGGTCAGTGTTGGAAATAATAGAATATCGGAGTATGACGAGGTAATGGCTTCGCTTACCGAAAAGATAGATTACCAGATAAAGGCTGTAGCGTTTGTTCTGGATAAAACAAATTTGGCTGTGCTAAAGGATGAAGCCGAAGCTGAAACCGTGCGGACTAATATTTTTCAGCAGTATATTTCGGACGGCGGCGAAGTACAAAGTATGGAATTTTTGGAGGAAGTATCTCTGGAGGAAATATTTACAGAAAAGTCGTCTATAATGACAATGGGTAAAGCCTTTGAGGTATTGACCGAAAAAAAGGCGCGAGTGGAAACCTATATTGTTAAGGAAAAAGATGTTCTGAGTTCCATCGCCTCTAATTACGATATGACATTAGAAGCGCTGCTGAATATAAATAAGGATTTGTCAGTGGATTCCACATTGTACATTGGGCAAGCTATTAATGTGGAGAGGGTATTGCCCATAATGTCTGTTAAGACGGTTGAAAAAAT
>JAISRJ010000290.1 GCA_031273705.1 Clostridiales bacterium | reverse complement strand
AATCAATGCGTTAAATGAGTTGACACAAAGCAAAAAATCTGTTATACTAAGCGTATGACCAACTGGTCAGATTCCGGGGCACATCTGTCCCAAATTCCACGATGGTGGGGACACCATCCTATCCAGGGGTGACGGAGGAAGTTTGTGTACCAATTCTTGAACGTGAGTCAGGACTGAAGTGTGGCACGGATTTTAAGGTTGGATATTCACCGGAGAGGATTAATCCAGGCGACAAAGAGCATCGGCTGGACAATATTGTTAAAATTGTTTCAGGGCAGGATAACGAAACGTTAGAAACTGTCGCTAAGGTGTATGAACTGGTAGTTAGTGCAGGCGTTTACCGGGCGGAAAACATTAAGGTAGCAGAAGCAGCAAAGGTCATTGAAAACAGTCAGCGCGACATCAACATTGCGTTTATGAACGAACTTTCGATTATATTTAATAAAATTGGAATTGATACAAAAGCGGTACTTGCGGCGGCAGCAACAAAGTGGAATTTTTTGAATTTTTATCCGGGACTTGTGGGTGGTCATTGTATAGGTGTCGATCCCTATTATCTAACCTATAAGGCAGGAATGCAAGGGTATCTTTCACAAGTTATACTTGCGGGGCGCAGAATAAACGACAGTATGGGGAAATATGTAGCGGAAAACCTGATCAAGAATCTCATCAAGTTAGATGTTTCTGTTAGGGGTGCGCGTATACTTATCATGGGGCTTACCTTTAAGGAAAACTGTCCAGACATACGCAATACCAAAGTGATTGATATTGTCAATGAATTGCGGGAATATGGAATAGAGCCAGTGATTTGCGATCCGGTTGCTTCTGTCGACGAAGCAAATCGGGAATACGGTTTCAATTTGGCTCATTTGGATGATATATCGGATATGGATGCAATTGTGATCGCGGTTGCACACAAGGAGTTTGCTCGTTTGAGGGTGCACGAATTCGGTTCTTTATTTAAAAAACACAGCAATAGAAAACTCATTGTGGATGTAAAAGGAATATTCGATAAGGTGGAATTGGAAAATTTAGGCTACAAGTATTGGAGATTGTGAGACGATGTACAAGGATTTGGTTTTTCCAAAAGAAAGCCGTTTTTTGGTGACTGGCGGCGCGGGATTTATTGGTTCAAATTTATGCGAAGCAATACTCGATCTGGGTTATTCTGTTCGGTGTATGGACAATTATTCTACCGGAAGCAGAAATAATGTTGCGAGTTTTTTAGAAAATAGTTTGTTTGAATTGTTTGAGGGTGACATACGAAACGATCTTGATTGTGAAAAAGCATGTTGTGAAGTGGATTATATCCTGCACCAAGCGGCATGGGGGAGCGTACCGCGAAGCATCGAAATGCCGCAGTTTTATGCGGAAAATAACATTAAAGGCACATTGAATATGATGGAGGCGGCAAGAAAAGCGGGTGTTAAAAAGTTCGTTTATGCTTCGTCGAGTTCGGTATACGGCGATGAACCGAATCTGCCAAAGCGGGAAGGACGCGAGGGAAAGCCGCTATCACCTTACGCGCTTACAAAACGGGTCAATGAAGAGTACGGCAGATTATATTCAATTTTATATGGGCTAGAAACCTATGGCCTTAGGTATTTTAATGTGTTTGGCAAACGGCAGAAGTCCGATGGCGCTTATGCGGCGGTAATACCTAAATTTGTAAAGCAGCTTTGGAACAATGAAATGCCAACAATATATGGAGACGGAAGGCAAAGCAGGGATTTTACGTATATTGAGAATGTGATAGAAGCTAATTTGAAAAGCTGTCTTGCCCCGAAAGAGATCGCTGGCGAGGCATTCAATATTGCTTTTGGCGAGAGAGAGTTTTTGATTGATATTTACCATGTGATAGCGGAAAGTTTGGGGAAAAATATTACTCCGCACTTTGCGCCAAACAGAAAAGGGGACATCAAACATAGCATTGCCGATATTTCCAAGGCAAAAAAGTGGATTGGATACGCGCCGGAATTTAATTTTTCACGCGGGCTCTCGGAAACGCTGGACTGGTATACCAAAAATTTGTAATAGGATGGTAGCTTCAATTGGCTAAGGTGAGCGTTATTATACCCGCATTTAACGTACAAGATTATATTGAGGACTGTTTGCACTCTGTTTTTGATCAGACATTGGATGATATCGAGATTATTGTCACAAACGATGGCTCAACAGATAGAACGGGAAATATATTGGCGCGGCTTTGCGGCGAAGATAATAGACTGACTGTGATTACGCAGGAAAACAAGGGACTTAGCGTGGCTCGGAATGTGGCGATGTCAAAAGCTGACGGCGAGTTCTTCATGTTTGTAGATTCGGATGACAGTTTGGCGGACAAGGACGCGCTTAGAATCCTGTATGATACGGCAGTGCGGGAAAATGCCGATATGGTTGTGTTTGGTTGGGAGAATGCCGCAAATGGAGTTGTGACAGGAACTACATCTTTAAACGCGACGAATAGTTTCAATATATCGCAAGACAATTACCGCTATGTTTTTGAAGAGTATGTTTTGAGAAGAGAATTCAGAAAGGCTGTATGGAATAAATTTTACCGAGCAACTTTCATCAATAGCGGCGACATTAAATTTATTAGCACTAGTGTTATTATGACTGAAGACATAATTTTTAACGTAAAAGTGCTGAGTTTGTTACCACGCATTACGATTTTACCGGATGCGATGTATAGGCACAACTGGCGCGAAGGATCATTGTCGCGGCAAAAAACATATGCCAATGTGCTTGAGAGAAATATAAACACAATATCCTATATTACACAAACGTTGGATGATTCACTTTTGAGGCAAGCCGCAGATTTAAAGGCTTATTATTATATTGAGTGCCTTACAACAATAGCCACTCTCGAAAGGCAATTTAATCGTTGCAGTTTTCGAGAATTGAAAATTATCTTATATGAATTTTTTGACCGGACTGAACAGATTCGCACCAAAGCTTATTCATCTCCAAGTCACGTTATGAGTCATCTGTGTGGTAGAGTTAAATGCCTTTTTTATCGAAGCATGTATCAGATGATAAAAAGAAATTTGAAAATTGGAGCCGTTTTATTACTTATTGCTGATAACTTGCGGAGGAAAATAAACTAATATGAATGATGTGATTGCAATAAACCGCAAAGAAAGTATACCACATGTCATATTCAATGCAGCGCTTTTGTTTTTTGCGGTTTTCAGCATTCATCCGGTGGGGTTTCCAAGTGGGTTGATAACACCGCGCAATATTGTAATTGCATACATCCTGTTTACTTTTTTGATGACAAAAGTCCATCAAAAACAAGCGCCATTAGGAGCAAAATATTGGCACTTTTTATTTTTATCAGCTATGATTTTGTTGTATGCTTTCTTTATTACTTATGTGAACGGCGTGTTTCGAACAGCAAACGAAAATGCCGTGACAAGTGCATTTAATTTTTTAATATTTGTCGCAATCGTTCCTCCGATGTTTTACGGACGGTTTACAGGATTAAAGGATTT
>JAISRJ010000233.1 GCA_031273705.1 Clostridiales bacterium | reverse complement strand
AAATGGAGGTGCAATCGTGCAAGGTGCGTCCGCAAAGCCGCAACGCAGATTCGACCGAGCAAGATTTTTTAGAACCACATGGAATAATCGGTTTCTTTATCTAATGTTACTGCCGGCTATTATATATGTACTGATTTTTTCGTACCTGCCGATGAGCGGTATTATTATCGCCTTTAAGAATTATAACTATGTGAAAGGTATCTTCGGTAGCCCGTGGGTTGGATTAAAAAACTTCCGTTTTTTGTTTATGTCTAACAAACTATTGTTCTTAACCCGCAATACTCTATTATACAACCTGGCGTTTATCACTGTCGGTATGGTTTTAGAAGTTGGGTTTGCCATTATTATAAATGAAATAACCCGGCGTAAATTCAAAAGAATATTTCAATCTTTCATGTTTCTGCCGTTTTTTATTTCTTGGGTAGTCGTCGCCGCTATAGTGCAAGCTCTGTTTAGTTTTGAGTACGGCATGGTAAACAGCACTATTTCATCTTTGGGCGGTGAGCGGATTAATCTTTACGCGAACGCGGGGTTTTGGCCCTATTTATTGGTAATGTTGCGTGCCTGGAAGACCGCGGGGTATGGAACGGTCGTCTATCTGGCTACCATAACCGGTATAGACCCCGAATTGCACGAGGCGGCTTCTATCGACGGCGCGAATTTGATTCAACGCATTCGGCACATAACAATCCCCAGCCTTATACCTACAATGATAATTATGTTTCTCTTAGCTTTGGGGCAGATTTTTAGGGGCGACTTCGGATTGTTCTATCAGCTGATTGGCAATAACGCGCTGCTATTGGAAAAGGCTGATATTCTGGATCTGTTTATCTACCGCGCGTTGGCTTCAACCAGCGACTTGGGCATGGCAAGCGCCGCCGGTTTATATCAATCCGTATTGTGTTTTATAACTATAATGACTGTCAACGGAATAATAAGAAAAGTCCAGCCGGATTATTCGCTGTTTTAGATGAAGGGGGTGACTACAACGAAATCTATAACTGTAAAGCCTATGAAAATTATTCAAAAAGACAAAATTATCTTCAATATGTTTGGCTATACGCTTGTAACTGTATTCGGGTTGGCGTGTGTACTGCCATTCGTGTTAATTTTTATAACCTCTTTTACCAGCGAAGCGTCATTGATGCGCAATGGCTACACGTTTTTTATAAAGGAATTTTCCTTAGAGGCTTATAAATTGGCCTTCCGCAGTCCTCAACGTATTTTGTGGGCATATCGCAATACCGTCTCCGCAACGATAATCGGCACGACATTGGCTGTTTTAATCGCCACTATGACCGGGTATGTGCTCCAACGCCGTGACTTTACCCAGCGCAATGGTTTTTCGCTATTCTTCTTCTTCACAACACTGTTTAACGGCGGCTTGGTTCCCACATATATTCTATGCACCAGGTATTTAGGGTTTAAAAATAATTTTGCGGCTTTGGTTTTACCGCTGATGTTTTCCGTGTGGAATATGATTATCGCGAAAAGTTTTATGACTGGCATCCCATACGAAATAACGGAATCAGCGAAAGTGGACGGCGCGAATGATATTTTAATTTTCTACAGATTAATTTTGCCGCTGTGCAAACCATTGGTAGCCACTTTAGGATTATTTTCAGCGTTGGCTTATTGGAATGACTGGTATAATACTTTGCTGTACATTACTAAAGAGGATAAAATGAGCCTGCAATATTTTTTACAGGAAATGATTAACAGCATTCAAGCGTTAAAAAATCTTGTGGCGATGGGCGCCGGTGCCTCCGGCTCTCTGGGCAGCGTTCGGGTAAGCCTTCCGCAGGAAACTATGAAAATGGCGATGACTGTTATTACCACCGGTCCGATTATTCTGCTTTACCCGTTTGTACAAAGATACTTTGTAAAAGGTTTGACAATCGGAGCGGTCAAAGGCTGATATTTTGTGAGGCATGTCCGGTGGCAAATATTTACGCTCGCGGGTATAATTAAATCTGTCGGATATGTCGATACCTTAATATAATTTCAATAATATCAATGAGGAGGATTTGAAGAATTTATGAAAAAGCTCTCTATAACGGCATTACTTTTAGCATCGATTTTGGTTATCGGTACGGCTTGCTCGGGCAATCAGCCCGCCGCGTCCGGTACGGCCACCGATGCCCCGGTCGCCGAAGCGCCGGCTGAACCCGCGGAAGGGGAATCTACTGATGGAGAAACCGCAGCTGTAGACGCTGACAATCCGTGGTCAAGTTTTGACACTTCAAAAGAAGAACATTTAATCTTTTACGCCGTAGGTACAAAAGGCTCCGATCACGAAAAAGTGGTCGAACTGGCAAGCAACAGAATGAAAGAACTTATTAATACCACATTTGAAGTCGAAATTATCCCGCTTTCAGATTTCCAAACTAAGTATCCACTGGTACTGGCAGGCGGTGAAGATGTTGACATTATTATGACTCATCCTTACATCGGACCGTTTACGACTCATGCCGACAACGGCGCTTTTTATGAGCTTACCGACGAATTTTTGAATACTTGGATGCCCGAAACAATGAAGAGCCAAATTCCTGTAAGCTGGGATCAGGCTATGTACAGAAACAAATTGTATCAAATCCCAAGAAATGATTCTGACTATGAGAATTCATACGGAGTAGTCGTTCGTAAGGATATGCGCGACAAGTACGGCATAGGCGAAATTACTAGTATCGACGACATGCAAGAGTATTTATACGCTGTAGCCGACGGTGAGAAAGACAGCGGTATGTTCGCAATGTATGTAAACCCGACAGTTCCGTTGACTATAACTTTCTTAACCGGCATTAACAACTGGTTCTCTATAGGCGGTATGTATTGGGACGCCGATAACGAAGGCACTATCACCCCGGACCAGATCTTCAACTTTGTAGAAACTCCGGAATACCGCGAATATTGCCTGCGCATGGCGGAATGGGCAAAACATGGCGTGTGGCCGTCAAACGCTATCACAAATGTAACCCACTTAACCGATCTGTTCAGCGAAGAAAAGAGCGCTTCCGATATTACTATGTACAAGGCGGGCAATCAAGATATTCTGGATATGCGTGAAAAAGGCATAGAGGCTGAATATTTCAATATCTTACCGGAGACGGCTAATACACGTATTTCTCCTTATAACTACGACGCGCTGGCCATTACGTCTTTCTCCAAAAATCCTGAAAGAGCCGCGCTTGCCGTGGATGTCATGAAAAACGATGTAGAGATAGGCAACTTGTTACAGGGTGGTATAGAAGGCGAGCATTATATCTATAACGCCGCCGACAACACTCACGCTAACGGCCCCGCGGCGGAAGCTTATCCGTGGAGTGGCTGGGCATGGTGCCTGCGCAGTGCGTTTAACCCCGAAGAAGGCGGCATAGAGCCTAAAGTCGCGGCTATTCGCGAGCAGTATGACGCTGTTAATTTGGATCCGGCGCGTTTCCCGGTTGACGGATTTACAGTTGACAATACAGAGTTTGAGGCGGAGACAGCTTTGTTGAATTCTCTTAACCAAGAATGGGCGACGAGTTTTGACTTGGGTGTATTCGGAGACGATACCGAGGCAAAATTAGACGAGTATATTGCGCTTATGAAAGAAGCCGGCGTGGATCTTGTCTTGTCGGAGAACCAAAGACAGTTTGCGGAGTTCTTGGCAAGCAAATAATCAACATAGGCGCCGCCCTTAGGTGGGCGGCGTTCTTTTTTTGGAGGAGTGGATATATGAGGTTTGACGTTGAGGATCTGAATTTATCGTTGATTCCGTTTGCGAAACGATTATCCAGACTCATGGTATTACATGGATATGATGTGAAAGAGGAAGACGGAAAGGAAAAATTATTCTTTTCTTTCTCTAACAGCTATTATGATATGCAGAGATATAATAGGTACGATCTGGTAGAGATACAACCTCTAAAAGATGGCAAGCCTATTGAGTATACCTATAAGGCAAATCCCGGAGAGCTGAAAATTTTTGCGGGCGACGGCATTGTCGAAATGTGCTATGACGGAATCGAAACTCTGCAAATTCGTTCGGAAGGAAATTTAGGGCTTAGATTTTATATAAAACTTCAACCTCACGAGCAATTTATGGATAGGCTGGATGGCAGCGTTTACGCCGCTTTCCCTCGAATGGGCGCTTTTTTATGGGAAGCGACGGTTGGGAAACAGAGCAATAATTCTAAGTGGAACGCCTGGAAAATAAAATCGGACGATGGAGAGATAGTTTGGTCGCCGGATGAAAACGGTAGGACCGCGGGTTATATTCATTACGATGAAACAACGGTCGATAAAATCGTTCCGAGAAATTTTGATGTGTGCGTAAAAGAAAACTACGATGATTTTAAGTCGTGGTGCGATAAATATGAGCCTGTGCCCGAAAAATATGCCCAGATCAGATTGTTTGCTATATATGTTGTGTGGAGTTGCTACCTGGGCGCGAAAGGCATGGTAAAAACCCCGATGGTCTTTATGATGCGCAACGGCGGCTTGGTAAGGGCAATGGGCTGGCATCAGAGTTATCACGCGATGTCTTTATGGAAAGATTTGGATACTTCTATCGACTTGCTGTACTCCATGTTCTCGGTTCAGGATGAATTTGGTATGCTGCCGGACAGTGTGAGCGATCATTATGTGACAATGCTGGCGGCAAAACCCGTTTTTCAGGGTTTCGCGTTAAATTATATTCTGGATCGAGTAGGAATCGACGCTTTGACCGGCGAGCACTGTCAGAAGTTGTATAAGCCCATGAAAAAGTGGGCCGAATACTGGTTTAAACTGCGTGACAGAGACCGGGACGGAATTCCGGCTTACATGCACGCCGACGAATCCGGCTGGGACGACGCGTCTATATTCAATAAAGGTCTGCCTACCTCCACCCCCGATCTTTGCGCGTTCTTGGTCCTTATGTTTGAAGCGATATCAAAACTTGCCCAAAGAATGGGCTTTAAAGAAGAATCGCAATTATACCAAAAACGTTCAAAAGATTTACTGGATAAAATGATAAAAACTTTTTGGAATGGTGAAAAATTCGTTTGCTTTACGGATACCAAGCGAGAACTGGTTGACGAGGAGAACATAGCGCTCTATCAGCCGATAATTTTGGGCAAGAGATTGCCTCGAGAGATAAGAGATAAAATTGGCAAGGCCGTCGGAAACCCGGATACTTTCTTTATGGAGACCGGTTTCGCTTCCGAAAGTAAAAAAAGCCCATATTATGATGTGACATTCGGCGCGTTCATGCTGGGGACTATTTTAGCCCCCGTTCAATTGATGATGACAGTGGGTTTATATAACGCCGGTCAAAGAGAAGTCGCCCTTAAAAACGCCTATAACTGGTGTGAAAAATGCTTGGAAGTGGGTCCGCAAACCATAATGCAAAGCCCACCGCAGAAAGATCCGAAGCCTTCCGGTGCCAGACCGATTCTTCCGCCTATGAAAGAGGGCGTTCGTATGATGCCCGGCTGGTACAGTTCTTGGGGCGCGGCCGTCTTTTTGATTCTGGGCGCAATGCTGTATAATGATTCGTCAAATAAATCTTTAACAGAAAGGAGTGGGCAAGCGTGAAACTATTCGGAACAAACAGACAATTTACACTGGAAGATGTGCCGTTTTCCAGAGCCGGCGCGTTTTTAAGCATCTATCAGTACAGAGCGGATAAGCAATTATATTTCACGCACTGCCGCTCCGAATCCATTGTTTTGGATCGGCCTAACTTGATGAAAATGGCTTTTATATCCAAAAACGGAGAAGAATTGCCGTTTATTTACGAATCAGATGAAAGCAAGTTGACTGTAAAAACACCGGAAGGTAAGGTAGAATTTACATATGATGGTCCGCAAGTAATGCGTATTAGGGTTAGGGGAATAACCTTGCGAATTTTTGTGGAACCGGAAATGCACGAGGGCGCGGCGGTACGTTCCCCGGGTAACGAACTGGAAGCGGCGTTTAATTTTAAAGGAAAGTTGCTGTTTAAGCGCGTAAGCGGAATAATGACCACCGAAGCCAAATGGAATTTTCGTGAGGTGTGCCCGTTCCCCTACAAAATAGATATTTGTGAAAACATTGACGGTGTGGGCGAGACCGCCATACATGAATATTATTCTAATGGAGTTGCGTTTGATTCTTATAAACCATTTGATCAGGCTTATGAGGAAAACATCGAAGATTTTGAGGAATTTAATAAAAATTACCCGGATGTAGATACTATCTATAAAGAACCGGCGCGTCGAGCGGCTTGGCTTGTTTGGATGTCTCAGATGGGTCCGCGCGGCAGTTTGCCGGGCACCGTAATTTACATGCACAAATTGCTGTTAGTCTGCGCCGCCGGTTGGCAGCAATGCTACGCGGCTATGGCTATGCGAAATAACGCGAAACGCGCTTGGCTGCAACTATTGTCCTTCTTTGATTTTCAAGATTCAAAGGGCGGTCTGCCGGATAACGTGACGGACATGAACCAAGAAATATGGGTATCCACAAAACCGCCGTTGTTTGGATATGCTGTTTGTTATATTTTGGATAACTTCGATACGTCGGAACTGACGACTGAGGACTATGAAGTTCTTTACGGCAAATTACGCAAGTATCGTGATTTTTGGTTCATTAATCACGACCACGCGAAAACGGGCTTTCCCGCGTATTATCATGTGGATGAATCGGGCTATGACGAGGCTACTATATTTGAGGCTGGCTTGCCGCTTCAATCACCGGATTTGATAGCTTACATGGTGTTTTTGTGCGAAGCTCTGTCCAGACTGGCAAAGCTTATAGGCAAGAATAAAAAATCCGAGCACTGGATGAAAGAAAGCAAGCGCATGATAGATTTTCTGGTAGATGAGCTGTGGGACGGTGAACAATTCCGGGGTAAATTGGTAAAAACCGGAGAATTGCATAAGTGCGGCTGCGCCGCGCAGCTTCAACCAATTTTATTGGGTGACAGGCTGCCGAAACAGATAGTAAAAAAGATTAAGAAAAGATTGCTGGATGAAGAACAATTCCTGACCGATTTTGGTATCGCTTCGGAAAACCAACAGAGCGAAGCCTTTAGAGTATATTCATTTACTCGCGGACCAGTGATTGCTCCGGTTAATGTGCAAATAATTAACGGATTATTTGATGCCGGAGAGAAAGAAGCCGCGAGATTTATAGCCGCAAGGTATCTTAAAGGCGTGTTATATAACGGTCCGTCTTTGGGCATGAACACATTCCGCGTCGAACCAAAAACTTGGGATGTCATTCCTTTCTCAGAAGACAAAGGGCAAATCTGCGGTCCCATTATGTCTTGGGGCGCGTCGGTATTCCTTACACTGGCGGGAAGGATTATGAGCTGAATCTAAAACCCGGGCGAACAAAATACGCCCGGGTTTTGGTTTCCTCAAAAAGGTTTAATTTACTGTCATTAATATAGAATTTTAGCGCATACTAACCTTGAGTTATTAGATTATAGATAATTACCATTCAAGGGGAGATATTAGCATGGAATTCTTTAAAAATATGAGCACCAAGGGAAAATTGCTTCTTAATAGCTTAG
>JAISRJ010000194.1 GCA_031273705.1 Clostridiales bacterium | reverse complement strand
GCCCGCGGTTAATTGCCCTGCGATTTGTTTTGCGTGCCCTGCCCCGCCAAGCGTACAATCCACATATATTCCGTCATGCTTTATGTTCAATTGTCTCATAGTTTCGTCTAAAAGCACAGGAGCGTGATAAAATGCCATGTATTTCCTCTGTTGTGATTATCTGTAATTTTGTTCTTTCTATTATAAATGATTATTTGTTAAATGCAAGAGGGAAATTTTGTTCTATTTTTCCATTAGAATTGTAAATTTTATAACGGCAAGACATATGAGCACAAATTTCAAAGTATATATAAAACAGAATGTATTTTTATAAGCGGAGATGCTATGATGATTAAACCATCCATCGACATAAAGAAAAAATTGTTATTTTTGCTATTCGCGCTGGAAATAGTGCTTGTGGCGCTGTTGGGGCGCGTATTTTATATTCAAGCGTTTATGGGACCCGATTTACAAGCCAGAGCCTACGAACAGCAAACTCGCGACAGACTTATTACCCCAGAGCGCGGATCTATTTTGGACAGAAATATGGTAGGATTGGCATTGACAGAAACAGTCGCGTCGGTTAGTGTCATACACAGTCAAATAATAAATGAAGAAGAAGTAGCGAAGGTCTTGTCTGATAAGCTTGAAATGGATTATAATACAGTATTAACAAAGGTTTCAAAAAAGGTCGCGCTGGAGAGAATTAAAACAAAGGTCGAAAAGGGCGTTGCCGACGAGATTCGCGCTCTTAATCTGCCCGGCGTCGCGGTAGATGAAGATATTAAACGAGTTTACCCTTATTCTACGCTCGCCTCGCAGGTTATCGGTTTTGTCGGCAAAGACAACCAGGGAATCATCGGTCTGGAATCCAAATACGATAAATATTTGAAAGGGGAGAGCGGAAAAATACTTACAGAAACAAATGTTATCGGCCAGGAATACCCCCAAAGCCGATCCTACCGAGAGGACCCAATCCCCGGTAATGATCTGGTTACCAGCCTGGATGTTTTGGTTCAGCAATTTGCGGAGCAGACTATCGAAAAAACTATAGAGGTTAAAGGCGCCGCGCGTGGCGCGATTATCGTTATAAATCCGCAAAATGGCGAGATTTACGCTATGGCTAACAAGCCCGACTTTGATTTGAATGATCCTTTTACCATAAACGACGAACAGTTAGCAGCTGTTTGGGATACTTTGGACGATAAGGAAAAAAGTGACAGCCTTAATCAAATGTGGCGTAATTTTTCACTTAACGACACATACGAGCCAGGTTCTACATTCAAGATTGTCACCTCGGCCGCCGGCCTGGAAGAAAACGTTGTAGATATTAACAGCCCGTTCTCATGTAGCGGATCGGTTGCGGTCGGCGGGCGTCAGATTAAATGTTGGCGCTATCCACGTTCGCATGGCGGCGAAACATTTCTTCAAGGGGTAGAAAACTCATGCAATCCGGTGTTTATGGAAGTCGCCAGCCGGCTGGGCGCGGAGACATTCTATAAATATTTAATAAAATTCGGCTTAAATGTAAAGACGGGTATCGATCTGCCCGGCGAGGCAAGCGGTATTATGTATAAGCCCGACAAGATAGGTCCGGTCGAACTGGCGACCATGAGTTTTGGGCAATCTATTACAATCACTCCGCTTCAATTATTAAGAGCGGCGGCGGCGACGGTAAACGGCGGATACTTGATTACTCCTCATATAGGAACCCAACTGCTGGACGACGACGGCAATATAGTCGAGACATTCAGTTATGAAAAAGGCGAGCAGGTTATTTCCAAAGAAACATCCGAAACTATGAAAGTTATTTTGCAGAGCGTTGTTTTTTCAGGCACGGGTCACAAAACGTACATACCGGGTTATCGTGTGGGCGGTAAGACGGCGACATCCGAAAAACTTCCAAGGCGCAGCGGAAAATACATAGCTTCGTTTTTAGCGTTCGCACCTGCGGAGAATCCGCAGGTTATGGCGCTGGTTCTGATTGACGAACCGCAAGGTATCTATTACGGCGGCACGGTAGCGGGACCTGTTATGAAAGAATTATTAGAGAATGTGCTACCTTATCTTAACATAAAACCCGAATATCTGGAAGAGGAAATGTCTATGCCCGAGGCCGTGCGCGTTGCGGTACCCGATGTGCGCGGATTAAAAGTATCCGACGCGAAAAAAATATTAACCGACGCCGGTCTGAAAGTGGATACGCAGGGCGAGGGCGATATTGTAGACAGTCAATTCCCTCTGCCCGGCGAGACTGTCAATTATCAATCAAAAGTTGTTCTCTACCTTCAATCTTTGTCTGAAGAAACATAAAAACATAAGAGACGAAACCTGAAAGGAGCTTCAAATATGCTGCTAAAAGAAATCCTCAAGAATATAGATTACGAGTGGATACAAGGCAGAAACGCGGATATAGATGAAATAGTGATAGATTCTCGCAAAGTCGGTTACGGTTCATTATTCATATGCCTAAAAGGTCTGCGCTTCGACGGGCATACATTTATAGCTAAATCGGCTGAATCCGGCGCGGCGGCGATTTTGATTCAAGATCTCCAGGATAGATATCCGGAAAATACGGTCATTGTAAAAGTACCGGATACCCGAAAGGCGCTTGCGATCTGCGCATCGAATTTTTTCAACAACCCATACGAGGATTTCAATTTGATTGGTATAACCGGCACCAAGGGTAAAACTACGACCACCTATCTTCTGGAAAACATTTTAACCCAGTTCAAACATAAAGTCGGCGTTATAGGTACGCTGGGCGCGAAAATAGGCGGACAGAAATTGGATATACACTATGATACGTCCACAACCCCCGACCCGGTTGAACTGCAACAGATTTTGTCGGCTATGAGAACAGAGAAAGTAAACGATGTTGTAATGGAAGTCTCGTCCCAAGCTTTGGCGTTTGACAAACTTGAGGGCGTCAAATTCAATATCGGGGTATACACGAATCTAACTCAAGACCATTTGGATTTTCACAAGACTATGGAAAATTATATGATTGCGAAGGCTAAGCTGTTCACGCAGTGCAGGCACGGCGTGATTAACGCCGACGCCTACGGAAGCCAATATATGTTAAAACAAGGCGTTGCGGATTTTATTACCTACAGCATAGATAATCCCAGTGATTTGCGGGCGACGGATATCAGTTATAAAGAAAACGGCGTCGAGTTCGTGGTTAAAATAGACGGTAAAGCGACGGGTAACCCAACGGATTCGATGGAATTCTTTGTTCCGATAAAAGGCAGATTTACGGTCTATAACGCGCTGGGCGTGATAGGCGCGGCGCTTATAATGAACATTCCTCCAGAAATAATTAAAAAGGGATTAGCTAAGGTTAAGGGTGTGCCCGGCCGCATTCAGGATGTGCCCAACGATAAAAACCGGCATGTAATTATTGATTACGCGCATTCACCGGATTCTCTGGTAAATATTATAAACGCCGTTAGAGAATTTACAAAAGGCAGAGTAATAGTACTGTTCGGGTGCGGCGGGGATCGTGACAGCAGTAAGCGCCCGATAATGGGAAAAATCGCGGGTGAACTTGCGGACTATTGCGTTATAACTTCAGACAATCCGCGCGGCGAGGATCCAATCTCTATCATCCGAATGGTCGAAGAAGGCACTAAAGAAACAAGCTGCCCATACAAAATCATCCCCGAGAGGCGCGAGGCTATCTTTGAAGCTGTTAAAATCCTGGACGAAACAGACACACTTATTGTCGCCGGCAAGGGACATGAAACATATCAAATTATTGGCGATACAACCGTTCATTTCGATGATTTGGAAGTAGCGCGGGAGGCATTGGAACTCATATGAGAATGACAGTCGGGGAAGCCGCGGAAGCTTGCAAAGGAATTATAGACGACACGGATGAAGCAATTGTTTTTAACGGCGTCTCCACTGATACCAGAGAAGATCAAAACGGATTGTTATTTGTACCGCTAAAAGGTTCCAATTTCGACGGGCACGACTATATAGAACAGGCGTTAAAACTCGGGGCGATTGCGGCGTTAAGCGAGCGCGGAGCGGCCCCGAATATCATTCGTGTTAAATCCACACTTCGCGCTTTGGCGGATTTAGCGGCGCGTTATCGAGAGCGTTTCTCTTTGCCTGTGGTCGCGATTACAGGCAGCGCGGGCAAAACCACAACCAAAGATATGATTGCGTCTGTATTGTCACAGCGTTACAAAACTCTAAAAACCGAGGCTAATCTTAATAATGAAATAGGTCTGCCAAAAACGATTTTTAAACTGGACGAAACTTATGAGGTGGCAGTGCTTGAACTGGGCATGAATCACGCCGGCGAAATCAGCCGGTTAAGCCGTGTGGCAAAGCCCGATATTTGCGTAATTACAAATATCGGCGCCGCTCATATTGAAAACCTAGGCAGCCGAGAATCTATTCTTAAAGCAAAGGCCGAGATATTTGATTATATGGATTCCAATGGCCTGCGCGTCTTAAACGGCGACGACAATTTGCTGCGGACACTGGATGCGGGCGGCAGACGGGTATTATATTTCAGCGGAAAAAACTTAGACTATGCAAACGTGAATGATTTAAATAAAAGAGTGTACGCGGATAATGTTACGCGGTCGGGCGCAATTGCGCAAAGCTGTGATATAATCTATGATTCCGACAGAATAATAAATGTCACGGTTCCCCTGCCCGGCGAGCACATGATTCTTAACGCGCTGGCGGCTGCGGCCGTGGGTTTTGAACTGGGACTTTCAGTATATGAAATTAAGAAAGGTATTGAGACTTTTACCCCGTCAAAAAATCGTATGGAAATTACCCGGCAAAATAATTCGGTTATCATCAACGATGTATACAACGCCAATCCTCAATCCATGAAGGCGGCTTTGAATGTTCTGAAAAATATAGGAGAAACCGAAAGACTGCGTAAAATCGCGATTTTGGGCGACATGTTTGAGTTAGGAGAGCAAGCACCCGCCTTTCATGAGGAAATCGGCGAGTACGCCGCTAATATTGGTATAGACGAATTGATTTGTATCGGTGAACTGTCGGCTCATATATATAATGGATTTGTAGATATAGGCACAACCGCAAGCCATTTTAACGCTAAATCCGACTTCGAGATTTATTTGGAAGAACCCAATAAAAAAAGCTCGTTTACACATGCGGCGATTTTAGTGAAAGCATCCCGTGGCATGGCTTTTGAGACAATTGTAAATCGGCTGAAGGACGATAAACATGAACAATGATTTGACCCCCGCAATATACGCGG
Organism: Clostridiales bacterium; assembly: GCA_031273705.1. GTDB lineage: Bacteria > Bacillota > Clostridia > Lachnospirales > WQUN01 > JAISGK01. Next base: position 1,404 of record JAISRJ010000194.1, on the reverse strand, counting down.
CTTTAGGCGCGTTTTCTTTAAATATTCTGCTGTGCCCGTTTATAATCCCATACCTTGCTAGATTAAAATTCGGCCAATACGTGCGTTCTGACGGTCCCGAGGCGCATTTGAAAAAAGCGGGTACGCCCACAATGGGCGGTATAATGATAATCCTAAGCTTTGTGGTCGTTGCTCTGTTCTTTGTGGGTCCGCACGCTGATAATGTCGCCTTAGTATTGGTTACGATGGGTTTCGGTATGGTTGGATTTTTGGACGATTACATAAAGGTTGTTATGAAACGTTCGTTAGGTTTAAGGGCATGGCAGAAAATGCTGGGCGAAATTCTGATTACAACCGCCTTCGCCGTATATTTGGTATGGGGACGCGCGGATACGGGGCAAACGGAAGTTTATCTGCCTTTTTGGGGCAGTCAAACTATAAACATGGGCTACATGTATATCCCATTCTTGTTTTTAGTTATGCTGGGCACCGTAAATGGAGCGAACTTTACAGATGGGCTGGACGGATTAGCATCCGGGGTAACTGTGCTTATCACGGCGTTCTTCCTATTCGCGGCTTGGGCGTTAGGCAGTCCTGTGCTGCCGTTAGCGGGCGCGGCGGTCGGCTGTTTGCTGGGCTTTTTGCTATTTAATTCCTACCCCGCTAAGGTTTTTATGGGTGATACAGGTTCGCTGGCTTTGGGCGGATTTGTCGCGGCTATATCCTTGATATTAAAAATGCCGCTGTTTATTCTTATAGTCGCTTTAGTATATTTGATAGAAGTGCTGTCAGTGATTATTCAAGTGGGATATTATAAACTTACCCGCCGCAGATTTTTTAAAATGGCTCCCATTCATCACAGTTTTGAACTATCAGGCTGGTCGGAGACAAAGATAGTAGCCCTATTCTATATAGTAACCGCGATATTGTGCCTTATTGGCTATCTGGGCGGTAAAGCAATGATATAGCGCCGCCGGCGGCGAATGAATTTGAATGGAGGATTTTATTGTTGGTTTTTAGAAATAAAGACTTTAAGAACAAAAAAGTTTTAGTCTGCGGGATGGCAAGAAGCGGTTTGGCGGCGGCGCGTCTTTTGCAAAAACATGAAGCAAAAGTTACTATTCAGGATTTAAAACCGGCGGAGAAGATTAATTTGGATTTAGCGGGTATAGAAGAACAAGGTTTTACATGTTACTTGGGAAAGAATCCGGACGATATAGTGACTGATTTTGATTTGATGGTGATAAGCCCGGGTATTCCTTTGGATTTACCTTTTGTCGAAAAAGCAATTTCCGCTGACGTGCCCGTGTGGGGAGAAATAGAGCTTGCTTATAATTTCTGCCCTTGCCCAATAACAGCCGTTACCGGTACCAATGGAAAAACCACCACCACGGCTCTTATCGGTGAAATAATGAGCGGCGCAAT
>JAISRJ010000085.1 GCA_031273705.1 Clostridiales bacterium | reverse complement strand
TATTATATTTATTCAGCCAACCCGAAATATCATGTAATGTCGTTCCGTGTTGCAGAAAGACATACTTTGATTTTTGAAGTAAATCTCTATAGTAATGATCAGTTCCAGCAAATGGATTTGTGTATAAATTGTCTGCGTGTGAAGATACTGTGACCGCTCCCAGCAACAAGTAAAATTTATATTGCCACCTAGCAAAGTTTATTACCTTGCCATATTTTTTCATACGCTCGAAGTCGGGCGCGTCTTTTGAAATGCAAAAATAACAACGTACATGTTTATCTCGTTTTTGAGCCATATATTTGAACATTGCCTCACCGTTATCGTCGGCTTTATTAACACGGTCGGATATAAGCCAAATTTGTTTGCGCGAAAATGGCATGACAAGGTAATACAAACCACGAACAAATACAGCCCTTCTTGAGCCTGGCTTTTTTAGGTTAAACAACTCACGCATCAATTTAAGTTCGGATTTTATATGCCAATGCAAATTACACTTCTCCAAAATTAACGCTGTTTTATTTGTAGAAAACTTATAGCCATCCTTACAATAATATGAATTTTTCAATTCATGACTGATTGGCGCAAATTTTCCTATGTTCAGATTCTTCATGATTACCTCTCCCCCGTTTGGAAAGCGGCATCCTACTTTAATTTCATAACGTTTTACGCTTTTATCTATTGGTATCTCACCTATAAACCCTACAGCCCATGATATTTTATTTCCCAGCGCAAACACAACTCGTTTGCGGTTCGTTTTTTCTACTTCTATTTCTTTACCGTTTACATCCAAAAACACCGTTGCTCCCGCAATCGGTCCAAATAAAACAACAAACCCATCTATTTTTAAGAATGAATTTTCCAAGTTTATAAAATCCAATCGCGTATACCCATTTTCAAGATAATGAAACCGTGTATTCCCATATGATAACGCTACACTTCTGGGTCTTATCGTTATATCAGCTTCACGACCGTACTTGAGTGATAGTAGGTAGCATTTGTGCTCTCCATGTATATGCGGCATATCGAGAATAATCTTATCATCTGTCTGAACAAGCACTTGCCGCAAAAGATGAAAGAATTCTTCTTGTTCCTTTTCTGTAAGAAGTCCATCCGGAAATTTAGGAAGTTTTATTTTCCACTGAATATCGTACATAACAGTAAACTGCACGTACCAAGGTATATATCCTAATCTTTCTGTATAAAATTCATAAATCCACAGACTAAAGCGCTTTAGGGAGGTCAAATACCAGTGCTTTGTTGTCGGATTGCTCTGTGTAGCGGATATATTTTCTCCCTCTCGTTTTCGATAAAGATACTTACAGCCGCTTACAACACCTAATTGTTGCTTTTCTAAAAGGATTTTAGAAACTTCCTTGCCATCTTCAGCAGTCAATAGATTTGTATCAAAGTTTATTAATTTAGTGGATTCTAATTTAAAAAAGGATGAAGATACATGTAGTTGGACACTCTTATAATCCACTCTTAGGTCAATTACCCTTGTTCCTTTATCAAATTTGTAATTCAACATGTGCTTGCCTATTCTTGCTTCAAAGAAAAACAAGGGTATAGCAACAACATCCACTTGGTCGTCATTCTTATTAAAAAAATCATATACTTTCTTAAAGGCATCATTTGACACCATATCGTCCGGATCCAGAAAATTTACATACCGACCTTCCACATAGGTCAACCCTGTGTTACGCGCGGACGAAACCCCGCCGTTTTCTTTATGTATAACTATTATGTTATAGGGGTATTTTCCCCGGTATTCATCGCATATCGCTCCGGAATTATCCGGCGAACCGTCATCAACCATAATTAGCTGTACGTTCTTTTCAAAACCAATCGTCTGGTCAATTAAACTGTCAACCGCTTCTCGTATGTATTCCTCAACCTTATATACCGCCATTACCACAGAGAATTTATACGGATAACCGCATTCCCCCAGGTTAAGCCAACGGTATCGCTCGTGTTCCGGTACATCCCCCGCCTTCGCAATCTCCTTTGCTTCATTTAAGTCCGTCGCCGTTAGTGGTTCTTTATTTACACGCATATTGCAATCTCTCCGTCTATTAAATTCACTTCCACCATGTCATGTTTAGCTTTGTTTTTAAAAGCCCCCAAATTAAATCACTGGCGTCAATAAAGTATACAATCATCAATGCGCGGAATTTTTGTTTTATTTTCAGCGTCGGATCAAGTAGGTACCGCCCAACGCGTTTTTTTATAAGTTCGCGTCGCTCCCCCGCTTCGATGGTATTACCGTGTATTTTAGCAAGCCACAACAAATTTATTGCGGAATCTGCTTGCCTGCTTCGGGCTATCATATTCGCCTTTCCGTTTAAGGACGCGGTAAGCGCAATTATTTTTTCCCACGCCAGCAATTCAGTCTTGCGTTTTTCGTTATAAGAATGCAGCAAGCTGTTTTCACGTATTAGATAATGATACAGCGGTCGCGCCGCATACGCGATTTTGTCCGTATTCATAAAACAACTACAAAAGAACAGCGTATCCTCACAAATATGTATATCGGTTTCAAAACGCAGCGGCGTTTCACCTATTTTGTTCAGCAGAGCGGCGGAAATAAGTTTGTTCCAGGTATAACCCTCAAATTCACTAAAGTCCACCAGATACTCCAGCGCCTTTTCTTGGGTCAGCTCTCCGCCCGCCCCTCGTATAACGCGCGATTCTTGATGTTCGCCGTCTTCCCATTCCATAAAATGCCCGCAAACCGCTATCTCCGCTCCGGTTTGCGCTATCGCGGAATATAGAGTGGAATACAAACCCGGTTCTGTCCAGTCGTCCGGGTCACAAAAAGTCACAAAATCGCCGCGCGCAATATCCAACCCGGCGTTACGCGCTCCGGACGCGCCTTTATTGCTTTGATGTACTACC
>JAISRJ010000065.1 GCA_031273705.1 Clostridiales bacterium | reverse complement strand
ATTTATACATGCTAACCGGCCAGAATAGTGGTGTAAGCGGTTGGGTACAAAACACTTATTTAAATCCTGCCAACTAATACAATTAGACTCACGAACCATAAATGCACGGGGATTTAAACCCGTGCATTTACTTTTTTTGTTATATCACATGTCCTCCTAACGTAAATCACCCTAGATCTGTTATCCCAGCTTGTCCGGAGCAATCACAAAATACCAGTACTAACTTTACTCATTCTTAAATATATTATAAAGAGGCTCTTAAAATTTATAAATAAGAAAAATGTGGTTTATTGCACTGGCTCGAAGACCACTATGCTGGGAAGTCAATTTCAATGTACAGGTGGGGGTGAAGCTGTATAATGACCGTCCACTAAAGTGAGTGAGTGTGACATACTCCCGCCGCTTAGTGCCGTTGGCACTTGAAGCGGGGCTTCTCGCGCTATGCGCCTAACGGCGCAAGAAATCCACGAGCTAACCCCGTGTGTCCTACGGTATACTACAGAATTATGTAATTTGCAAGAAAAAGATTCGGCGCTGTGAATCGCCCTGTCTGGAAAAGTAAATCAAAATTCTAATAAAAATTGGTGAGGTAAACTGCATGATGGAAAAGTATGTAGAAAATATGACACGAAGAATGCCTATCGAGAAAATATCGATAGTTTTAAAGCTTCTGTTAATAATTATTTTAGCGTTTGGAAAAATCTCCGTTAATACATATGCTAAAACAATTAATGAAACATTGAAAAAGTATCCGAATGATATTCTGGACACGAATAAAATTAAAGACATAGATTACTTGAAAAAAACTTTTTTTAGTATAGACCCTTGGACGGATATTTTACCATCAGATATTGATGTCACGAATTATTTAAATGATGACTTAACTATATCAGTAGACGGCAATAAACCGAAGGTGCTTATTATCCATAGCCACGCCTCAGAATTATATGTGGACAGCCAATGTATAGATGACGGTGTTATAGCGGTTGGCAGTAAGTTGTCAGAAGCACTGAATAAACAATATAGCATACCTAATATTCATGACATTACAGCATACGATATCGTTAATGGGGAATTCCACCATGATGGCGCGTACACTAGGGTAAGAGACAGCGTTGTACAAACATTAAATGAGAATCCAAGCATCGAAATAATTATTGACTTGCAAAGAGACGGAGTTCCTCAAGATATAAAATATGTAACAAAAGTAAATTCAAAACCAACAGCACAGATAAATTTTGTTAACGGCTTAAGTCGGATATATGAAAATGGGGTATTGCAGCCTACGGAAGAGTATCCTAATAGTTTCGTTTTAAAGAATTTATCATTTAGTTTCAATATGCAATTAGCAGCCAATACTTTTTTTCCGAATTTTGCGAGGAAGATATATATTGCCCCATATAACTACAGCTTAAATTTGTTACCGAAATCCCTATTAATATATGTCGGCGCTCAGACAAATACAAAGCAGGAGGCTGAAAACGCAGCTCCTCTAATTGCTGAGATATTGGCCTATAATGTTATGAATTGAATACTTTGAACTCTCACAACCAGTTCATGTGTAAATGATATTCATATGGACTTCGCACGAACACTACCAACCCATCCCGCATACCTTGGTAAGCGGGATGGAGTTTTTATGTCCAATAAAACTGAGAACAACCGAGAAGTAAAAATGACATACTCCCGCCGCTTAGTGCCGTTGGCACTTGAAGCGGGGATTTCTCGCGCTATGCGCCTAACGGCGCAAGAAATCCACGAGCTAATCCCGTGTGTCCCACGGTTTTCCGAATGACGGCACATTCATACCTTGTATATTTTCTACGGAGAAGGATGACTGCTTGGTTATCGCATTTGTCTTTTCTCTCCGAAACCCGCCGAATATACAGTTGTTTCGTTGCTGCCACGTTCCCAGCTGCTGTATGGATGGGCATAATACATCTCGCCGCATTTTGCTGCCTCCTTTATTCCCTCGCTGTTCAAAAATTCGCTTCCGTTATCCGCTGTTATTGACTTGAAAACTTCCGAAAAATCTCCCTCCATGCGCTTTTGGGCACGTTTTACCGCACTTATGACTTCCGCCTGACTTTTATTTTTTGCAAGCACGTATATGGATTTACGCGCCTTTCGTTCTACAAGCGTCAGAATCACGGGTTTTGTCCCCTGCTTCCCGACTACTAAGTCAATTTCCCAATGTCCTTTTTCCTCACGTTTATCAACTCTTGCCGGGCGTTCGGATATGCTCTTGCCGTTTTTGTTGTTCCTTATGCCCTTCGCTCGGCGACTAATTTGTTGAAAATAATATAATTTTGCGTCGTCAAACTATTGATTTTTAAGTGAAGATTGTTTATTATTATATTACATTAATTGGAAATCGGGGCGTATAAATGGATTTGATTATAGTGGAACGCAAGAAAAACCTGATTGTTAAAATTCAAGGGGATATAGATCAGCATAACGCCGAAGAGATAAGAGCCAAAGTTGATAAGGAGTTTGAACGTTCTAGGTGCAGACATATGATATTTGATTTTTCCGGCGTTAGTTTTATGGATAGCTCTGGTATAGGGTTGCTGATCGGACGTTATAAGAGCGTTACCGCTCGCGGAGGCACTGTCGCAATCGCTAATATGAACAGCGATTTGGGAAGAATATACAATATTTCCGGGCTAAAAAAGATTATAAGCAGTTTTGATTCACTGGATCAAGCTGAAAAGCAGGTTGAAAATCAAGCACACGCTTAACCAATGGGGGGTAACAATGATTTACGATAACGAGATAAACATCTCAATGAGCGCGGTATCGCAAAACGAAGCCTTTGCGAGAGTCGCGGCGGCAGCCTTCGTCGCGCCGCTGGATCCACTTCTAAACGAATTAACCGACATAAAAACCGCAGTGTCCGAAGCCGTCACCAACTCAATCATTCACGGCTACGAAAACAAAGGCGGCACCGTGTACTTAACGTTCCGAAGCTATGGCAGCGAAATAATTATCACCGTTTCAGATACGGGTATCGGCATTGAGGACGTCGCTCTTGCCATGACCCCGCAGTATACGTCCAGACCGGAAATGGAACGTACGGGTATGGGCTTTACCGTTATGAAAGAATTTATGGATCATGTGCAAGTCACGTCCGTTCCCGGCAGAGGCACTACGGTTGAACTGCGCAAAACTATCGAAACGCAGACAAACCGAGCCGAACATTTTTTTTCGATGATCAGAGAGCATTGAGGTCTTTACAATGGAAAAAGTACTGGATACATTACAACTAATCAAACTCGCCCAAGAAGGCGACTCGTCGGCGACCGAACGCATTATGAAAGAAAACAGCGGATTGGTTTGGTCCGTAGTGAAACGTTTTGGCGGGCGAGGCTACGAAGCCGAGGATCTCTTTCAGATAGGCTGTATTGGTCTGCTTAAATGTATAAAGAAATTCGACATGCAATACGAAGTAAAATTCTCGACTTACGCCGTGCCGATGATTATGGGCGAGATAAAACGTTTTATTAGGGACGACGGTATTATTAAAGTTTCTCGCCCGCTAAAAGAGTTGGCTATAAAAGCAAAATACGGGCAAGAGGCTTTTCAGTCCAGAAACGGGCGCCAGCCGACGATTAACGAACTTGCCGACGAATTAGGAGCGAATGTCGAAGAACTGGTCGTAGCAATGGAGGCCGGTTTGGAAGTAGAATCTCTGTATTCTACTATTCATCAGGGCGATGGAAACCCTATATATTTAATCGACAAGCTTGATCAGCACGACGATACTAATATGATCGACAGTATAGCCATTAAACAGATTATCAGTAAATTAAAGCCCAATGAACGCCGAATAATAATGCTGCGCTATTTTCAAGACAAAACGCAAACAGAAATTGCGCAAGAAATAGGCGTTTCACAGGTACAAGTTTCAAGAATCGAACGACGAGTTTTAAAATCCATTCGCGACAATTTTGGATAGAGACCGTCGTACTATAACCACCCAGCCCCGCAGACTGTCTTCTAATGAAGGGAACCATTGCGGGCACAGCAAATTCCGCTCATTGGAGTGGATGGCGCCAAGGTGGCATTTGGTACGGCAGCCTCATTTTTTATTGCGAATTTACCGCAAATCATATGGAGTGATCTGGTACACATAATAGTTCAGCCAATTTGAAAACAAAAGACTGGCGTGCGCCCTCCAGGTGACGACCGGCGCTTTCAATGGATTGTCGTCCTTAAAATATGAGACCGGCGCCGCGATATTTAAACCGCGTTTTAAGTCGCGTTCGTATTCGTTCTTTAAGGTATCGGGATCATATTCGGAATGTCCGGTAATAAAAATTCTCCGGCCGTCTTTGGAAGAAACCATATAGACACCCGCCTGTTCAGATTCCGCCAGAATATGTAAATCAGGTATTTTTGCGATATCCTTCGCGTGAACTTCTGTGTGGCGCGAGTGCGGGGCGTAAAATACATCATCCATGCCTCGCAGCAAGTCGCAATCCGTTTTTGTAACGTGCGCGAAAACCCCAAACATCTTGGACTTTAAAGGATACTTAGGCACCCCGTAATGATGGTAAAGCCCCGCCTGCGCACCCCAGCAAATGTGAAATGTGGACGTGACATTATGTGTGGTCCAGTCTAAAATGCTCGCCAGCTCCGACCAATATGTAACATCGTTAAAAGATAATTGTTCTACCGGCGCTCCCGTAATTATCATACCGTCGAAACGCTTATATTTTATTTCATCAAACACATGATAGAAAGCCGATAGATATTCTACAGACGTATGTTTGGAGCGGTGACTTTCCATATGTAATAGAGTTATATCTATTTGAAGCGGCGTGTTGCCTATCAGCCGCATAAGTTGAACTTCCGTAGCCTGTTTATTAGGCATTAGGTTTAAAATCGCTATCCTAAGCGGACGAATGTCCTGATGGAAGGCGCGCTCCTCATCCATTACAAAAATTCTCTCTTTTTTTAAAATCTCGGCGGCCGGTAATTGATCCGGAATTTTTATCGGCATAATTTCTCCTTGCGTTTGTATTTCTTCTTATTATACCGCGAAAACCTGAAATAGGCAACGAGCGCCGACCGCCGTAAATAAGGATTTATTTACGCCGGGCGGCGCGAGTTTAAAAAGCTGTCAAATAATCTGAATGATTTAAGATGTTTTGGGATTGTATTTCTTGCTAGTATAAATGAATCATGCTATAATTCAAGCGATATAATATGACTGTTAAACGACTATTAAAGAGTCATATACCCGTGAGTACAATATGGATGGTGAACATGCGTTCAAATTTAAAGTATTACAAACGAATTATTGTAAAAGTTGGTACTACAATATTAACGCTTAACGCTGAACAACAAATTTCCCTAAACCTGCGGCGTATGGAAAAGCTTAGTTGGGTGCTGACCGCTTTACGCAATGAAGGCAAAGAGATAATATTGGTGTCCTCGGGGGCAATCGCAGTTGGGGTCGAGAGATTAAATTTAAAAAGCCGGCCGCGTGACACGCGCGGTAAACAAGCCGCCTCGGCAGTCGGTCAGGCTGTGCTGATGCAAATATATCAAAATTTTTTTTCGCTGTACAATCAAAAGGTCGCGCAAATTTTATTAACACGCGATGTAATAGAGGATGAAATACGAAAACTAAACGCTCGAAATACATTTTTTACGCTGCTCTCAATGAATGTAATACCTATTGTCAACGCAAACGACACTATTTCCACGGACGAACTGGATTTTTCCGATAACGACACACTATCCGCATACGTTGCTTGCATTACGAACAGCGAATTATTGATTATCCTTTCGGATATTGACGGCGTATATGATTCGGATCCACGCGAAAATCCCGGCGCGAAACAAATAGAAGACACGCGGGGCGTTACCGAAGAACTGATGATTATGGCGAACGAATCCGTATCAGGCTTTGGCACCGGAGGAATGATTACAAAACTTTCCGCGGCGAAAATGGCCACCGAATCCGGTATTGACACGATTATCGCCTCCGGTTCCGACCCGACAGTGTTATTTAGTATTTTTAACGGAGAAAAAAATGGAACGATGTTTGGTAAATGTTAGCTGCTTTTGAGGGGGAAAAATGACATGAACGAAGATACTAACGTGCAGGAAACTCTAAGATATATAAACGACAAATTGGAACACAACAAGCGCCGCCAATCCTCGGAGATACCTAAAGACGAGCGGCTACAAAAGATAATCCGAGATTTTGAGTTAAAAACCGAAGTCGTTTACAAGTCCCCGCCCTCCCCGCGTATATACCAAGCCGAAGGAAAGTATGCCGACCCGCTGTACTTTGAAACGAAATTAACTAAGGGTATTGTCGCGTTTAATCTGATTTTGACCGTAATTGTGCCGCCGGTCGGCTTGATACGATCCATTTTCTTTCTGATAAAAAAGGAAACCGGCATCCGAAACTTAGGGATCTTGATGTTAGTCGTTAGTTTAATTTTACTTGCATTATGGGCGGTTGGGATATATGCTGTAAGGAATTTCTTATAGGAGGTTCATATGTCCGATTACCTGGAAAATATAGGAAACGCGGCAAAAACCGCGTCCGCCGCCGCCGCGAAGCTGACTTCGGAGCAAAAGAACGACGTTTTATTAAAATGCGCGGAGGGGATATCGCGTTCCGCTAAAGACATACTTTCCGCTAACAATGAGGATATGGAACGTGAAACGGAGCTAACCGAAGCTTTGCGTGATCGCTTGAAATTAACGGACGAACGAATTATCTCTATGGCAAGCGGATTGCGTCAGCTTGCCGGTCTACCCGATCCAATCGGTCAAATGCAGAATGTAAAGACCTTGCCAAACGGGTTAATCGTCGGTCAAAAGCGTGTTCCCATGGGTGTAATAGCTATTATATACGAAGCTCGCCCGAACGTTACGGCCGACGCGTTCGGGCTGTGCTTTAAAACGGGCAGCAGCGTGATATTGCGAGGCGGCAAAGAAGCGAGAAAATCCAACTCGGCTATTGCGCGAGTATTTTCAGACGCGCTTAAAAGCGAAGGGCTTAACGCCGATATTGTACAGTTGATAGAGGATACCTCCCGCGAAACGGCGATAGAGCTTATGAAGCTAAATAGATATATCGATCTATTGATTCCACGGGGTGGAGCGGGTCTAATAAAATCCGTGGTAGAAAACAGCACTATTCCGGTTATAGAGACCGGAGTGGGGAACTGTCATATTTTTGTGGACAAAAGCGCGGATTTTTCTAAAGCGGTCCCGATAATAATTAACGCCAAGGTTCAAAGACCCGGTGTATGCAACGCGGTTGAAAAACTACTGGTTCACGAAGCGATAGCCGTGGATTTTCTTTCGCTTGTAATCGAGGAACTTAAAAATAATGGAGTGCAAATTCGCGGCGATAAGCGGGTTATAAGTCTGTTTCCGGATTGCGCGCCCGCGACTGACAAGGATTGGGATACGGAATACATGGATTTAATTATCGGAATAAAAATTGTCGCGGATCTGGACGAGGCGATATCACATATTAGTGAGCATTCTTCACATCATTCCGAGGCTATATTAACCGAGAACTACTCCAACGCCCAACGGTTCCTTAACGAAGTTGATTCGGCGGCGGTTTATGTAAACGCCTCCACGCGTTTTACAGACGGAGGGGAATTTGGCTTTGGGGCGGAGATTGGAATAAGCACCCAAAAGCTCCACGCGCGCGGTCCTATGGGGTTAACCGAATTAACCACTACTAAGTATATTATATATGGTAACGGGCAAATAAGGAAATAGAACGTAATGAAATGGGAAGTTTTTCATATGGGCGGCCGATGTCCGGCCGCCCATATTAATCCCATCGGCGGATCCTATCATTCCCAAGCGCTTACGGCGTCTCCCCTAACCGACTCTCGAAATTTGGTTGGGGAGACGCCCGTCTGCTTTTTAAACGCCACCGAAAAGTAATTTATATCTTGATACCCCACCATTCCGGCTATGCGCCCGCTTGGCAGATTCGTGGATTCCAAAAGCGACTTCGCCTTTTCAATTCTCTTTCGGGTAATATATTCATTACAGCCTTCGCCCATAACTTTCTTAAACAGCCGAGATAAATAACTGGGCGACACATACAGCTTCGCCGCTATACTAAGTACGGACGTCCCCTCGGACAGCGAGCTGTTTATTATATCCTTAGCCTGTTTTACGATTCCATGCATATTTTCGTATAAACCCTTACTATCCGCAAGTTGCGACGCCCCGCTTAAATGATCGGAAGCATCGTCATACGACGCCTTTATCTCATTAAACCTGCGTTCTTCCTCAAGCTGTTCTACCAATTTAAAAATCGCCTTGGTCAGTTCATCCTCATCCACGGGCTTTAGAAAAAAGTCGTTTACGTGCATTTTTATGCACTTGTGCACATACTCAAACAAATCATACCCTGTAATCACAATAATCTTAATATCCGGCTTAATGTCGTATACCCTCTCGACAAGCTCCAGCCCAGTAATTCCAGGCATGTTAATATCGGTTATCAGTATATCGGGCATATGCCGCTCTATCAGTTTTAACGCCTCCGAAGCCCCGCCCGCGGTATATGTCTCACCGATATTAATTGACTCCCAGGGTATAACCTGCTTTATCCCGCAGCGTATTATACTCTCGTCGTCCACAATCAGCGCCTTATACATATAAATCACTCCTTAAGGCTCGTCATTACCCCATGGCAAACGAATATCCACCACTAGCCCGCCGCCGTCTTTCGCTCGATAGCTTAAGCCGTATCCCTTGCCGAATGTTAATTCTATACGTTTATGCACATTGCGCACCCCGTAACCAAAACTTTCGTCATGTACCGATATAAGGGCGTTCATCTCGTCTATTCGCGTCTGCGGAATACCGTTTCCGTCGTCCTCTATAGAAATAATCACATCTTCATCATCACCGCGAGCGCTGATACCAATATGGCCCGGTTGACCGTCTTTAACCCTTATTCCGTGATATATGGAATTTTCAACCAGCGGCTGCAATGAAATTTTAGGAATCATAACCCGGCCAAACGGCTTAGCCACATCTATATCATACGCGATAATATCGCCGTAACGCATATTTTGCAGGGAAAAATAACTTTTTACATGACTTAATTCCTGCTGTAAGCTTATAACATCATGGCCCTTGCTTAAACACAGCCGATAATATGAAGCCAATTCTTTTACAAGGGTAGAAATTCGCTTGTTTCCATCCATCGCCGCCTGCCAATGAATGCAATCCAGTGTATTATATAAAAAGTGTGGGTTTATTTGGGAATGTAAAGCGTTAAGCCTTATCTGCTCAATCTGATGCTGTTCCTCTTTCACTTGAGCCAATAAATCCTTAAGCCGATTCATCATTTTATTAAACCCCAGCGCAATCCGAATAAAGTCGTCGCCCGTCACCCGCTCGCTCATTCGGGCTTCCATACTGCCGCCCGATACGGCGTCCATACATTCCACAATCATTTCCATAGCCGCGTATGAATGTTTTACAATCCGCGCCCCTATAATCATACTCAAAAGCGCCAACACCACGATTACGGCCACCAAAGCCATTACGGTGGGCATTCCCGCCTGATACAGCATAAATGACGGAATAATGCTTACCACATAGTAGCCCCAATCGCCGATTTTATCATATATTATAAGCTGACCGTCGCTTCTGATCGCCCCACTGACTCCGCTGAAAGAAACAGCCTGTAATTCCGCGTCGTGAGGAAGAACGGCTTTTCCATCGCCGTCCGCCAAGAACAAGCGATAGCCCGGCATTGCGTCTTGCCCTTGCAAAACCTGTCTTAGCATCGGTTCGCTTACGCTAAGGCACAACTGGCCTATCACACGATTTAACCGGCTGGTGTCATAGATATTGTGGTAAATGCTTATCGCGTAGGGATCCCCGTCATAATACGCGCTTTGAAAGTTTACAAGCATTGTACCCACTTCGCGGCTGCCCGCCAGGTCATTCTGATAGTATTCAAAAAACTGACTGTCGGAAAGCGACGATCCACCGGAATAAAGCCCGGCAGGATCAAGACTTTTCCCATCGGGCTTCACCACGGCTACAAAATTTATGTTAGGTTGAATGTTCATCATGTTACCAAAAAACTGCCACGCCCCCAGCCGGTATTCATAATACCCATGCGAGCCGGGGTCGTCTTTAAGGCTGCGTTGAATGGATTTATCCAGCATTACAGCTATAGAAATATCTTTATATCCCTTAAACGCGTTAGCGAAACTTTCACTAATCGCGCTTACCTGCGACTGAATAAGCCCTTCGGAGGACGCCGACGATACACTGATATAGGATACAGTTGAAGAGACCAGAATAATTAATGCCGTTATCCCGATTGCAAGAAACGTGAAAAGTCTCATCTTCCTATCGAAATTCATGCGCATGAAACGGCGCTTCAAGCCATCCGGCATTTTAATTATCCTTTCACAGCCCCGGCGGTCATACCTTTAACCAGTTTATCCTGGAAAACAATGAACATGATAATCATCGGCATAACAGTCAATGTCAGCACCGCCATTATCATGGGTGTATTCATAGAATATTGACCTTGAAATTCCCAAATCGCCAGCGGTAATGTACGCTTACCGGCGCTTTGCGTAAGAGTATAAGCAAAGCTAAACTCATTCCACATATTAACGCCGTTATATATAGCTATAGTGGAAAGCCCCGGCTTCGCCAGCGGCAAAATTATACTGAAAAACATACGATATTTATTGCAGCCGTCTATCTCGGCGCTCTCTTCTATCTCTAAGGGTATGCCCCCCACAAACGTTGTTAGAATAAATACGGATATAGGTATCGCAAACGCGATATACGGACCTATCAGCGCCCAAATACTGTCGTACATTCCGGTATATGTGGCCATTTTAAAAACAGGTATTAACGTAATATGGATAGGAATAGACATACACGCGACAATCACGCCATACAAGGGCTTAGCCAGCGCGAATTTAAACCGCGCCAGAGGATACGAGGCGCAGGCGGATATAAACAACAGCAAAATCAGGGATATACCCACTACTATAATACTATTGAAGAAAAATGTCCAAAACGTTCCTGTCAAAATTTCTATGTAGTTTGTAGGATACCACGATTCCGGCAGGTTGAACACCCCGGAAACCAACATCTCAAACTTTTCCTTAAAAGAATTAAGCACCATAAAAAAGAATGGCAAAAACGCGGCGGCAAGCCAAATAAGCGCAAACACAAAGGCTATCGCCCACGCGAATGTACTTTTATTCTTGCTGTCTCTAACGGAATCCATACTAATCCTCCTTGCCGCTGTTAAGCAACCGCATCGTAATAAGCGCCATCAGCGATATTAATATGAACATCCCGCAAGCGACAGTAGAGCCATAACCCATATTAAAATTCTTAAACGACTGTTTATACATATAAGTGGCCATTAGTTCGGTAGATGTGCCCGGACCGCCGCCGGTCATTACATAGATCAAGTCAAAATATTTTAAAGAACCAACCATCGAGAGAATAGCCGCGCTTTTCATAGCCGGGGTTAGCAGAGGCAAAGCTATATTCAAAAAATATTGCCCTCTTGTAGCTCCGTCGATTATCGAAGCTTCATATATATCAAAGGATATATTGGTGTAAGCCGCCATGAAATACACCATATAAAATGGAATAAACTGCCAGCAAATAACCATGATTACCGTCAGCAACGCTCTGTTAGGATCCCCGAGAAGATCAATATTTCCTCCGCCAAACCATCCAAAGATGGTGCTGATTAACCCGCCGTTAGTCGCCAAGGCGTAGCGGAACAAGAAACCGACCGCCACAGAGGACATAAGCAATGGCACGAACCAAATTACTTTAAAAACATTCAGCTTTTTCCCGCCAAAATCCAGAAAGGTAGCTAAGGCAAGCCCTATCGGTATCTGAATAACTATTGACAATATCATAATGACCACATTATTTTTAAAAGAGGCCCAAAAGCTGGAATCACGCATCAAATCCAACCAGTTCTGAATGCCGATAAAAGCACGACCCGCGGTTATACCATTCCACCTAAAAAAGCTGATATTGAACGAATCATATATCGGATAGGCAATATAAATTAACATCAATATAATAACAGGGGCAAGAAAAATCGAGGCTGCCCGCCTAGTCTCAGCCCTGCGTTTATCGTACAAAGACAAAATGCCCGCCTCCTTTTCTAAAATTCTTGCGGATTTCCCACAGGAGATACGCCCGAAGAGCCGGGGTAACGCCCTGCGGCAGAGGGGTGATTCGCGCCTAACCGCCCGGCGCTTTGCCACCCCTCCCAGAATAAAACTTTATTATTTGTCAGCCAGATAAGATTGCATTGCTTCTTGTAGTTTTGCGTTAGCTTCCTGCGGAGTCATTGTAAGACCAAATAGTTCTTGGCTGGTGTCTTTGTGAACTTCCGCGACCGCCGGAGGTAAATACTGGTCATACCATAGCTGAGTGGAAGAAGCGTTAAGGCAGGCATCCAAAATGTCCTTGGTTACAGGATCCGTTACCAAATCCGCAATATTTTTGACCGGAGGAATTTTACCACTGTCAACCATCAATTTAATAGCGTCGTCCGAGGAATAATATGTAGCCATTTCAAAAGCCGCCGCTAATTTATCACCCGTAATGTTAAATTGCAGAAACTGATCCCCAATTGTTCCTATTTGTATAGAAGGATCCGAACTTGAACCATCCACCGCCGGGAAGGAGAACCAGCCGATTTTTTCATAAAATTCGGGGCTGTCTGTCTGGAAAGTGCCGGTATACCAAGAACCGCAAAGCAGCATTGCCGCTTTCTCCTGATACATAAGCTGTTTTGCTTGCCCGTCGTCCTCACTCAAGCTGTTTACGCCATCCGGAAAATACTTCTTACCAACCCACTCTTGAATCTTTTCGCCCGCGTATACATAACTTTCATCCTCAAAAGAACCCGATCCGTCGGCAGCCGCGTTAAAAGGCTCCAACCCGTCAAATCTGGTCGCCAAGCTCATGAAATACATCGACCCTGTCCATTTGGAGGCATTCGCCAGCGCAAACGGCGTTATACCGTTTTCCACAAGGGTATCGCAAATGGCTTCCAGCTCGGAAACCGAATTAGGCACCTTTAAGCCGTACTTGTCAAACATTTCTTTATTATAGAAAACGCCCGATATAGAAATGTTGTAAGTCGGTACGGAATACTGTTTGCCTTTGTATTGTCCTTGTGCCCAAGCCGCTTCCATCAACTTATCCTTAATATCGCTGGCGTTAACCAAATCGTCAATCGGTTGCGCAAAACCCGCTTCTATGTACTCGTTCATCGGTCCGCCGGACCAACTTGTGTAAATATCCGGACACTCGCCGGAACTCATCGCTATAACTAATTTCTCTTTGTAAGTATCGTTTTGAGTAGGAATTTGAGTTACTGTATAACCGCTTGTCGTGTTCGCGTTAAATTGATCAACCGCGTAGCTGATAATTTCTTTATCCGGGCTTTCCACGGCGATATTCCAAAATATGATTTCCTTTGACTCGGACGATTCGACAGCGGGCGCCTCGGTCGCCGCGTTTGTATCCGCCGTGTTTGTGTCCGTGCCACCGCCGGACGTAGAACCGGCGCCGCCGGCGCAGCCGGCAGTCATGCTAAGGGCTGTCACAGCCGTAATGGCCATTGCTATCAGCCTTTGTGATTTCATACAAAAAACCTCCTCATAATATTATGGTGTTACTGCCCAGTATTCAAGCACCGGGGTGGTTAATAGCTGAGCAGTAATATTAGGGTATGTTGAACATTTTCCCAAAGCCTTTTTAATTTGACCATCAAAATTATAGCATAATCTCTTTTTATAGGCTATTGAATATAGTGTACTCTTTATTTAAAAAAATGTACACTATTCTTGGGTAAACAATTCTGATTTTAGTGACACACGACAAGGTATCCGACTATTAGTTACTAGATTTTAGAATAATGCGAATAATTTTACATTTTTTATTTTAGAATAGAGCAATACAGACAATAGGCCGTAAACACGCGTGATTCAATGTCGGCCAAAATAACTTTCTCATTGCGGCTTTAGGGTAAACATGCTAAAATATCAATAACTTATCGCATAGGAGGTTATAATGAAGATTTACTCATCTGACGCAATTCGTAACGTGGCTGTATTGGGGCACAGCGGCTCCGGCAAGACGACCATGTTAGAAGCCGCGTTAAATATAGCGCAAATAACCAGCCGCCAGGGTCGTGTTGAAGATGGAAACACAGTCAGCGATTATGACGCGGAAGAAATTCGACGCAAAGTATCCGTTAACGCCTCTATTATCCCCATCGAGTGGTTAGATAACAAAATTAATTTTTTAGATACGCCCGGATATTTTGATTTTGTGGGCGAAGTCAAGCAGGCTCTTGCCGTAGCCGATCTGGCTTTGATTGTGGTATCGGCAAAGTCCGGTGTAGAGGTCGGCACAGAGAAGGCTTGGGAATACGCCACCCAATTGGGAATCCCTAAGATTATATTTGTAAATAGCATGGACGACGAAAACGCCGATCTGGATAAGGTCATAGCCGAGCTGAAAAGCTCGTTTGGCAAGAGTATTGCCCCTATGCAGATTCCCTTCAAAGAAAACGGTAAATTCGCCGGATTTATAAACGCCGTTAAAAAGGAAGGGCGTAAATTTGTAAACGGTCGGACAGAACCCTGTGAACTGCCCTCTGGTATGGAAGAAGAAACAGACGAAATGCACTCAATGATTGTCGAAGCCGTCGCCGAGACGAACGATGATTTAATGGAAAAGTTTTTTATGGAAGAGGATTTTACCGTTAAGGAGATTCAAGAGGGCATTAGAGTCGGAATAAAAGATAATATTGTAACTCCCGTATTCTGCGGAGCGTCTGTAAATCAAATTGGGGTACGCGTTTTATTAAACTCTATAATCGAATACGCGCCGCCCTCTTCTACCTTGCGCCCGTCCATAAAGGTACAGGATTTAAAAAATAATGAGGAGACGGAACTCAAGGCCGACGTCTCCGAACCGTTAGCCGCTTTTGTTTTTAAGACTATCGCCGATCCTTATGTCGGTCGGCTAAGCCTATTCCGCGTTTTTGCGGGCGCTATAAGACGCGATAGTATTTTATATAATCCACAAACCGAATCTAATGAAAAAGCGGCGCATATATATGTTTTACGCGGCAGAGAGCAAATAGAGGTTGACGAATTACAGGCGGGCGACATAGGCGCGCTGTCCAAATTGCAATCCACCGCCACTCAGCATACATTATGTGACAGGTCGCGGCCTGTCGCGATTGCCCCGATTGTATTTCCGGATCCGTTACTGTCTATGGCTGTAGTCCCCAAGGGCAAGGGCGACGAGGATAAAATTTCGCAGGCGTTCTCAAAATTATTAGAGGAAGATAAAACCCTTAGATTTGAGATTAACAGCGAGACTAAACAATCTGTCGTGTATGGTTTAGGCGATAGTCAGTTGGATGTTTTGGTCAACAAGCTGAAAAATAAATATAAGATTGACGTGGACTTGATAAACCCGACCATTCCATATAGAGAAATGATTAAAGGAAAGGTCAGCGTTAGAGGCCGCCATAAAAAACAATCCGGCGGTCATGGTCAATTTGGGGATGTAGTTATGGAGTTTGAACCTTCCAACGACTTATCAAAGCAATATATATTTGAGGAAAAGATCTTTGGCGGTGCCGTGCCCCGTCAATATTTCCCCGCCGTTGAGAAGGGCATTCAGGATTGTGTAAAAGCGGGGCCGCTGGCGGCTTATCCTGTAGTTGGAATAAGGTGCAAACTCGTTGACGGGTCATATCATCCTGTGGATTCCTCTGAAATGGCTTTTAAATTGGCCGCGACTATAGCGTTTAAGGACGGCTTTATGAAAGCAAAGCCCGCTATATTAGAACCTATCGCCAAGGTAGAAATTACTGTGCCCGACGATTACACCGGTGATATTATGGGCGACATGAACAAGCGCAGAGGCCGGATATTGGGTATGGGCAAGGATGAAAACGGAAAGCAAAAAATTTCCGCGGAAGCTCCGATGGCTGAAATGTTTAAGTACCCGACGGATCTGCGTTCTATAACGCAGGGCCGCGGCGACTTTACGATGGAGTTCGACCGTTACGAGGAAGCTCCGCACGAAGTACAGCAAAAAGTTATAGAGACCAGAAAGAAAGAACTGGAAGCGTTGAAAGAGAATTAGTAAAGCCGCGTAAGCAATTTCCATCGAAAGGAGAATGCGCATTCGTCCCCCGCCTGACATCTGTGGGCTATACCCGGGCGTGTTAGGCGGGGTGTCCCGCGCATATATAAAGATTAGTTGAAACATTCATTACTTAAAACCTTAGTAAAGCTGCGCGGTAATCCCCGTGCCTGCGTATATACCGAACCCATGTGGGGATTATCGATAAATTTATGTCTTCCATACGCTTCTGTTTATATGCTGGCATTGGGGCTTAACGATATAGAAATTGGAATTACCGCGTCTATTTACATGTTCTCACAAATGCTGTGCGCCTTTCTGTCGGGCGCGCTGATAGATAAGTTGGGGCGCAGGTGGTCAACCGCCGTGTTTGATTTTATCGCCTGGTCTATACCCTGTTTAATTTGGGCATTCGCCGAGGGTTTTTGGTTCTTTGTGGCCGCGGCGCTCCTTAACGGCGTTATGAAAGTGACAACCGTGTCTTGGGACTGTCTTATGATAGAAGACGCCGACAAAGAGCAGATAACGAAGATATATTCCTGGATTGTTATTTGCGGCAATCTATCCGCTCTGTTCGCTCCGATAGCCTCCATTTTGGTAGCAAGGCTGACTTTAGTCCCCGCTGTGCGAATCCTGTACATAAACGCGTTTGTAATGATGACCGCGAAAGTCATAGCGCTGTATATTTTTTCAAGGGAAACGCGGGCGGGTGTCGTCCGAATGAAGGAAACCCAAAACCAAAGCATCCGCTCTCTCTTATCGGGATACGGAGGGATAATCCGGCAAATATTCAGATCACCGGACATGCGCTTTTCTGTTATTATCTCGGTATTGATCGAAATCGTCATGATGATTACCGGCACTTTCTGGCAGATTATCGCGAGTAAACGCATTAATGTACCGGACGCGCTGCTGCCGATGTTTCCTATGGTCAAATCTATACTGTCGATCATACTCTTTTTCACAATATTGGCGCGAATGAATCAGAATAAACTGAAGCATCCTTTAGCAATTGGATTCGCGAGTTACGCAATCGGTATGATTATTCTAATTAACCTGCCCGGCGGATTAACAGGGCAAGTAATTTTATTCGCTTCTATGTTATTTGAGGCGTTCGGCTCGTCAATACTGTATACTCTGCGTGAATCTATAGTCGCGATAAACGTTGACCCCAAAGAACGATCGCGTATTCTCGCGATTCTTCAAATGATTGTAATGCTAATCAGCGTTCCCTTCGGTTACATAGGTGGATTGTTGTCCAGCGTTTCACGTACTTTGCCGTTTGCGCTTAACATATTCTTGCTCTTTACAGGGATTCTCGTCACCTTCTATTATTTCGCAAAAAAAGAAGCCAGGCTTATGCCTAGACAATGATATACCCGCGAGTAATACTATATTGGTTTAATCCGTGGCCTTAAGAACAGACATTAGAATTTCCGCCAGGGGTTCCATGGCGTTTTTCGCCTCTTGGACGGTGTTGGTGTTCGCGCCGACCTCTACCAGCATTGATTTTGGCGTTAGATGTAAGCTGTATCGATAGGGTTTTATATAAATCTGGCGCATAAGACCCGGATAAAGTTCGTTTGAGGCAAGCTGCAGCTGTAAAGTCAAAGCCAGGTTATCGCGCAAGTATGGATTAGGCAGTTCGGGCATCAGTTCCGGTCTGCCGTTTTTATTTAGACATGTCACACCGTTAAAAAACATCATTCGCGCGGTGGGCAGTCCGTTAGTATCCTTTACCAGATGTACATTTTCCGGCACTCCGTCACGGTGCAGATCGATTGTAATTTCTATCGACGGATAATCGCCGAGTATCCGGCTGACACTCTCGGTCATGCGCTCGTAACTGCC
Source organism: Clostridiales bacterium (assembly GCA_031273705.1). Taxonomy (GTDB): domain Bacteria; phylum Bacillota; class Clostridia; order Lachnospirales; family WQUN01; genus JAISGK01. The sequence continues at coordinate 10,468 of JAISRJ010000065.1, read as the reverse complement.
GTCTCGCTGAATCTTACCTTTTACAAGATCATATGTACCTACATCGTGCAATACCGGCACATGATATTTATTCACAAGTATAGTTCCCAATAAATTCCCCAGTCCAACTACGGTGTCGTCCACCACTTTGTCACGCGAATCTATAAAATCCTCCTGAGAATGTGTATGAAAAATCAAAATTTTTGGGTTGCGACCAGTAAGATCCGTACTCAAATCCTGTTTTACGTAATCGTCAATATCCAGCAGATTATATCCGACATACGCGGTTTTATCAATAGTGTACAGATACTTTAGTTTATCTTCCCAAGTTACTACTTGCGACACAGTTTTAAAAGTCGGATAAAACGGCGCGATAAGCGGACTTGTTTCTTCCTCCTCTATTCCCCGCATCTCACCGCTCTCCGGAATATCAGACTGTAAATCATATTTCTGCTGACTGGCGAATATCAATGCTCCAATAATTATCACTAAAAAAACGATATAAAGTTTATTTTTCATAATATCCCCCGATACCCTTTTGCCACTTATTAAATTTATGTGCTTTAAGGGCTGTTCTATTCTATTCGTCTATTCGGAATGTATGGTTTTTACAAACTATGGCAACCATATAGGATGGAAGATTTTACAAAGGTTTTCAAGCTAACAAGGATGGATAATATGAAAAAATATTTGATAATAAGTTTTTGTACGGCAATAACTCTATGCGGAGTAGGGCTTATTGCCGGGCACAGCCTAATTAAGGCAAGATTGCCTGAACCCGAAGGTTTTGAGCGGGAGCAGACCAGAAGCATTGTCGTCGAGGAACCCGAATATGAATGGGAAGCGACGCCCGAACCCATAAAAATTCACGATAAAACCAAAATAGTTTATGAATATCATTATAAAGGCGACAACCATATCGAAAGCAGTACAGAGGAACCGCCGTACTTTTTAATGAACTTAACAGAGAGCGACTTGCGCAGATATTTTACCGGCTGGGAAATAATAGAATTTACAGAAAATCAGGTGGTCTTGCGCAAAACAATCCAGGCCGCGGCCAACGAACACTATGTATTGGGCGTTAAGGATGATTATGTAGCCGTGTATTTTAGATCAAAATCCGGCGAAGTCAGTCTAAAAGAAATAACAGCCATGCCGCTGACCGCGCTTTCTTATGACGAACAGCGCCGTCTGATAGACGGCATAAAAATTGAGGACGAAATTTCTCTCTCACAAATCTTAGAAGACTACGGAAGTTAAAGAGTTTAAATTTTAAAGAACTGCGCATACTATGGCGATAAGGAGGTTATGTATATGATTGAAAACTATAAAGCTTGCGTCCGGTTCAAGTCGTTTAACCCTGGTCTTAAATTTGCGCATCGCGATATGCACATGGTCAACTGTAAAGATTGCGTATACTTCTCCGCGCGAAATTGCGGCATGGATACCATCTTATCCGTTGAGCCGGAGATGTCATACTTTTTATGAGAGTATCCATCGGTTTTTTCACGCCGCCTGAAGTAGATCGTGTCTGAATGTATTTTTTGACACGCTATTATCAGGATGGCGTTTTTTGCGTCTATTCGATAATAAATAAATTGCTTCTACTTGATTTTATGTTACAAGCTTGTTAAAATATAATTACGGATTAATTATCCACGCGATCCGCTTTATATGATCCCTAGGAGCGAGATATGATTGTTGCTGAAAATATTACCAAAACATATGAAAACGGCGCTAAAGGACTGGATAGCGTTACTCTGCGCATCAATCAAGGCGAGTTCGTTTTTGTCGTCGGGAGCAGCGGTTCGGGTAAAACTACCTTTGTCAGGATGCTCCTTAAAGAGATAGAACCGACAGAAGGCACCTTGATCGTAAACGGTGAAAATCTCTGCGCACTCACCCCAAAGCAAATACCTTTTTATCGTAGGCGAATGGGCGTCGTCTTTCAAGACTTTCGTCTGCTGTCCAATAAAACAGTATATGAAAACGTCGCTTTTGCCATGCAGATCTTAGGCGCGCCCAGCCGCGATATTCGGCGTAACGTGCCCTCTGTGCTTGCTCTGGTTGGGTTACAGCGCAAAGCCAAGGCTTTCCCCAATCAACTTTCCGGAGGGGAACAGCAGCGTACCTCGCTGGCAAGGGCTATCGTAAACAAGCCTCCTCTGTTGCTGGCGGACGAGCCGACCGGTAATCTTGATCCGGATACCGCTTGGGAAATAGTTTCGCTTCTGGACGACATTAACGGCCGAGGCACAACGGTCGTCGTCGCCACTCACGCTAAGGACATTGTAGATCAAATGAAGAAACGCGTCATTACTTTACGTAACGGCGTTATTGTCCGGGATATAGAAAAGGGCGGGTACAGCGATGAGCTTTAGATTTTTTATTTACATTGTAAGCGAGGCTGTTCGCAGTCTTATAAAAAATCGAATTATGACAATCGCCTCGGTACTTACGCTCGGTTTATGCCTATTTATAGTTTCTATGTCGTTTATGCTCGCCGCGAACCTGGATTATATGCTGTTTCAAATGGGCAGCCGCATGGGTATTTCCGTATATCTGCGCGCCGATCTGTCAGAGTTTTCCAGACATGCGTTGGAGTCTGAAATACTGGCTATACCACATGTAACGAATGTGGAATACGTGTCGGCCGAGGACGCGTTGGGTCGTTTCAGAGATCAACTCTCAGATAATACCTCTCAAAACGGTCCGACTGTTTTGGATGGTCTGGAAAATGACAATCCTCTTCCCGCGTCCTTTGTGCTTAATATTGAAAGTGTAAATTATTGGGATTTCGTAGAGAACGAACTTAATAAATTAAAAGACCAGGGCATCGAAAATGTAGCTTTGGGCAAACAGGCCGCAAACTATTTAAATACATTAAATAATGTACTGCGAGTTGTAAGTTTGGTTATAATCCTTGGTCTGGGCGTTATTTCTATGGTCATTATTTTTAACACTATTCGCCTGGCTGTCAATGGTCGAAAGACAGAAATTAATATAATGAAATATGTTGGCGCGACAGACGCTTTTATTCGCGGACCGTTTATTATCGAAGGCGTCCTGATAGGCGTTATTGGAGCGGGCATTCCGCTGCTTATTTCCTATCCTATGTATGATCCTGTTTTATCATTGCTGGTTAGAGTGCTTTTGGTGCGCGGCTTTGAATTCCGTTCACATGTGTATATATTCTCTGTATTAATAACGTTATGCTTAGTTTTGGGTATAACTATAGGCGTGGCAAGCAGTATCACGTCTATCCGACGTCACTTGAAGGTTTAAGGAGGTCTTATGAGAAAATTCTTAACAGCTTTTCTGCTTATAATAATAACTTTAGGTTTTACTGCTGATACGATTGCGGAAACGCTGGATGATTTAACAAACAGACGCGTTAAAGTCAATGCCCAGCAAGTCGAAACAGAAAACCTGCTGGAAGACACCAAGGCCCAAAAGACACAGACAGAATTGGATATGCGCTCTATAGACGATGAGTTGACAGCCACAACCGACGCGTTATTGTATACCGAAGAGCGATTATCCAGCGCCGACGAGGCTTTGCTGTCAGCCGAGGAAGAATTGAAAGCGGCTGAAAATGTGCGTGACGAGCAGTACGAGTTATTAAAAACCCGATTGCGATTTATGTATATGAATGGCAGTGTGGGATATTTGGATATTATTTTCGGCGCGACCAGTTTCACGGATTTTTTTAATAGAGTAGAATACATAAACCGCATTGCGGAGCATGACCAGACTCTGGTTGATAAACTAACCGTCGCCGAAGAGAATGTTAATGACAAAATAAACCGCTTAGATCAGCGCAAAGAGAGTTTTGAATTGCTAAAACATGAGCAAGAGCGGCACACACTCGAATTGCGGCAAACCATGATTCGCAAGCAGGAATTATATGATCGGCTGGACAGCGACGAAAAGTCCTATCAGGAAAAATTAAACGCGTTGGACGCGACTGAGAAAGAAATAAAAGAACTTATAGTGAAAAAGCAGCAGGAAGCCGTCTCGGACGTGGCGGGCGGCTACGCCAGCGCAACTACCAATATATCACCATATGACGGGGATATGGCTTGGCCCGTGCCGGGCAGATACTCGTTAAGCGACACATATCGCCAGCGGATTAATCCGGTAAACGGCAGACGTGAGTTTCATTCCGGGCTGGACATTCCCGCCCCTACCGGTACCTCTATCGTCGCGGCGGAGGACGGGGTAGTTATTACTTCTGGCTGGAAAAACGGTTATGGCAATACGATTATTATAGATCACGGCAATGGTATCAGCACACTGTACGGGCATAACTCTCGGTTGACTGTGAATGTCGGGCAGGCCGTTTCAAAGGGTCAGGAAATTTCCAAATGCGGCAGCACCGGACAATCTACGGGTCCGCACTGTCACTTTGAAGTCCGTATAAACGGAAACACCGTAAACCCCAATTCTTATGTATATTAGATAGAAACATGACCACCGGCTTCGCCGGTGGTCATGTTGACTAAAACTCAAACATATTCACTCTCGAATGAATCAAAATCTCATGCCCTATATCAGTTGGGCGGCCGTGGCCGGGGTAAACAATGGTCTCTTTAGGTAAAGTCAATAACTTTTCATTTATACTGTGAGTGAGGGTTTGACCGTCGCCTTGAGGCAGATCTGTTCTGCCCACTGATTCCCAAAACATGGTATCGCCGGTAAATATAACTTTTTGCGGCTCAGAATAATAACATATCCCTCCGGCAGTGTGTCCGGGCGTGTATATCACTCGCAAGGCATATTGACCGAACTTAATTTCATCGCCTTCTTCCAGCGGCTTATCTATAGTTAATGAGCAGCGTTTCCTGGCCATAAGCCCTGACAGATTAATATATGGATCATAAAGCAGTTCTGTTTCCGCACTGTGCGCGAGTATGGGCGCGGACGTATGCGCCCGGACTTTTTCGGCGGACATGATGTGATCATAGTGTCCGTGCGTAAACAGTATCGCCTTAACGATAATCTTCGCTTCTTCCAGGAAAGCGAATATACCCTCTTCATTTAAACCGGGGTCAATTAACACCCCTTCACGGTTATCGGGATCAAAACAGCAATAGCAGTTTTGGTCGTACTCTTTTGTAACTATCAAAAAAATCTTCATGTATGCTCCCTTCCTGGCTCAACCCCAATGCGTCGGATTTTAGGATACCAGCCCTAATGACTTCTCTCCACCTCATAAGTGCCTGTGACTTTTCGCAATTTATCGATAATAACTTCCAATTGCTCCCGGCTGGTTATTTCTAAACTAAGAGTGATGATCGCGTCCCCTCGCGTAGTTTTCGCGCTCATATCTTTTACAGAAATACGTTCGTCTCGCACAACGCTGGAAATGTCATGAATAAATCCTAAACGTTCCTCCCCCACAATCCGCAATTCGACCAGATAATGCCGCCCGTTCTTGCCGGATGCCGTATCCTGCCATTGCGCTTCTATTAATCGATTGCGTTCGTCGTCGTCCAATTTTATCACATTAACGCAATCGGTTCGATGAATGGTCACGCCCCTGCCGCGAGTCACAAAGCCGATAATCTCGTCTCCGGGTACGGGCGTACAGCATTTTGAGAAACGAACGCTTATATCTCCAATACCTTTTACCAATATACTGCTCTTCTTTTTGCGGTCGCCGGACACTTCTCCCGGAGATATTTCTATCTCGTCGAGTTTATTTTCTTCCTCTTTCTTTATCTTATAAATTTCCAGCAATTTGGTAATAACAGAGCTTTCTTTCAAACCGCCGTGCCCAACAGCGGCGCATAACGAATCCCAATCCTGGTAGCTAAACCGGCTAAGCACCGCCTTTTTTCCATCAGGGATTAGTATTACATCTAAGATAGCATCTTTACGCTTGGCCTCTTTTTCCAGTAACTCTTTGCCTTTTAGAATGTTTTCTTCCCGATTATATTTCTTAAACCAAGAATTAATTTTACTGCGGGCCGTGGTGGTCTTTACAATTTTCAGCCAATTCGGATTAGGGCCCTTAATATTATTACTTGTAAGAATCTCGACTCGGTCGCCGTTTTCCAACACATATTCTATAGGAACCATTTTTCCGTTGGCTTTAGCTCCGGACATTCGATTGCCCAAAGCGGAATGTATAGCGTAAGCAAAATCTATAGTCGTCGCCCCGTTAATTAAGCTAACAACCTCGCCTTGCGGGGTAAAACAGTAAACATGTTCTTTAAAAATGCTAAGATCCAATTTCAGCGCGTCCATAAACTCGCTATTGTTAGAAAGATCATGCTGCCACTGCAAAATTTCGCGCAGCCAAGTCAACTTGGCCTCTTCACTGTCTTTTTGCGACTGATCGGTTTTACCTTCTTTATATTTCCAATGCGCCGCGATTCCGTATTCAGCGGTGCGATGCATATCATGTGTGCGGATTTGAACCTCGAACGGCACTCCGCTATGATCCAGCAGCGTAGTATGCAAAGATTGATAACGATTTGTCTTTGGCATACCTATATAATCTTTAAATCTGCCCGGCATGGGTTTATATGATTCATGCAGTACACCCAAAACCTGATAGCATTCGGGCACACTGTTTACAATCACCCGCACGGCGATTAGGTCAAACAATTGATCCAAAGTCTTGTTTTGGCTTACCATTTTTTTGTAAATGCTAAAGAAGTGTTTCGGTCTGCCGACTACATCAACATCCATTCCTTTGGAAAGCAGATTGATTTTAATCTCTTCGACGATTCGTTCGACAAACGCCATTCGCTCCGAGAGCTTGCGGTTTATCTTATCGGTCAGATCTTTATATTCATCGGGATGCAGATATTTAAAACACAGATCCTCCAACTCATATCGCAGCAGAGAAATTCCCAATCTGTGGGTAAGAGGAGCGTAAATATCCAGAGTCTCCTGAGCGACTTCCAATTGCTTAGCTTCCGGCTGATATTTCAAGGTGCGCATGTTGTGCAGCCGATCCGCGATTTTGATTAGAATAACCCGAATATCTTTTGCCATCGCCAAGAACATTTTGCGGAAATTTTCGGCTTGAGCTTCCATCTTAGAGATATACTGAAGATTCTCCAGCTTAGTTACCCCGTCAACAAGCTGGGCAACATCCTCGCCGAATTTATCCTCTATTTCCTTATAGCTGTAGAGTGTATCCTCAATTACATCATGCAGCAGCCCGGCGGCGATGGATTCCAAATCCAACTGCAACTGAGACAAAATAATCGATACGTACAGCGGATGAATAATATATGGCTCACCGGACTTTCGGTACTGATCTTTATGTGCCTCGCTGGCAAGCTTGTAAGCTTCCTCGACAATGAAATAATCGGAAGCGGGATGATATTGTTTTATATTATTCATTAACACTTTGAATAGATCTTGACTAGACACACAAACCATCCTTTCCGTTATTTTCGTTAATTTTTATTAATTAATAAATAGATTAATTAATAAATCGATATATTTCTTAATTATAGTTACTACAACAAATATTTGCAAGTTCTGTTTTAGAATTTGAAACAGCCTGAATTTGAAACAGCCGAGTATACTCCCTATGATGGCTATGATGGCGAAAAAATGGATACAATGACAGCGCATACAATGACAGCGCGGCTTGCCTTAGGAATTCAAGCGTGATATACTCGCGAGAAAAACATGGAGGCATTTAATGGCACAGCAAAATATACGCAATTTTTGTATAATCGCTCACATAGATCACGGAAAGTCAACGTTGGCGGACAGGTTAATAGAAAAATCCGGTCTTTTGACGCAGAGAGAAATGCAGAATCAGGTTTTGGATACTATGGATTTGGAACGCGAGCGCGGTATAACCATAAAGGCGCAAGCCGTGCGGCTGGTATATAAACGCGGAGAAAATGAGTATATCCTTAATCTGATAGATACCCCCGGCCATGTGGATTTTAATTATGAGGTTTCTCGCAGTTTGGCGGCTTGTGAAGGCGCGGTTTTAGTGGTGGACGCCGCGCAGGGTGTAGAAGCTCAAACCTTGGCGAACGTCTATTTGGCTTTGGATCACAATCTGGAAATTGTACCGGTCATAAATAAAATTGATCTGCCCGCCGCCGATCCGGATATGGTGGCTAAAGAGATAGAAGATATGATCGGTCTGCCCGCTCAAGACGCTCCACGTGTTTCGGCAAAGAATGATATTAACATAGAATCAGTTGTAGAACACATAATAAATCTCGTTCCAGCACCATCGGGCGACGAAACCGCGCCGCTTCGCGCTATGATTTTCGATAGCCTATACGACCCATACAAAGGTGTGATTGTTTTTATTCGGGTGCGTGACGGCACGTTAAAAAAGGGAATGAACGCTCTCTTTATGGCGACGAGCAAACGTTTTGAAGTAGTGGAAGTCGGTTTTTTTGGACCAGGCAAGTTTGTACCCTGCGACGAATTAAAAGCCGGAGAAGTCGGCTATATGACCGCCAGTATAAAAAACGTCGCCGACACCCGAATTGGGGATACGTTAACGTCTGCCGACCGCCCGACCGAATCTGCTTTACCCGGTTACAAAACGGTTAATCCAATGGTTTACTGTGGAGTTTTTCCGGCGGACGGCGCTAAATACCCCGATCTGCGCGACGCTCTGGAAAAACTCAAACTTAATGACGCCGCGCTGCAATTTGAACCGGAGAATTCCACCGCGTTGGGGTTTGGTTTTAGGTGCGGCTTTTTAGGTCTTTTGCATTTAGAAATAATTCAAGAACGTTTGGAACGGGAATACAACCTGGATCTGGTTACAACCGCCCCGGGCGTCGTTTATAAAATATATATGACGGACGGCACTATGACGGAACTCTCTAACCCCGTCGATATGCCCGACCCCGCCAGAATATTAAGTATGGAAGAACCGATGGTAAACGCGGAAATTATTATGCCTACAGAATATATCGGTTCTATTATGGAACTTTGCCAGCATCGGCGCGGTGAATATAAGGGCATGGATTATACCGACGCTTCACGAGCCGTTTTAAAATACGAGCTGCCGCTTAACGAAATAATTTACGATTTTTTCGACACATTAAAATCCCGCAGCCGAGGTTACGCCTCTTTCGACTATGAGTTGTCACACTATATCGAATCCGACTTGACCCGTCTGGATATTTTGGTAAATCACGAGATGGTTGACGCTCTCTCATTTATAGTGCATACTTCGGGCGCGTACGAGCGCGGACGCAAAATCTGTGAAAAGCTGAAGAAGGAGATCCCGCGACATCTTTTCGAGATACCCATCCAGGCCTGTATCGGCAGTAAGATAATAGCGCGGGAAACAGTCGGCGCTTTGCGTAAGGACGTACTGGCGAAATGCTACGGCGGTGATATTTCTCGCAAAAAGAAGCTGCTTGAAAAGCAAAAGGAAGGTAAGAAACGCATGAGATCGATCGGCGCCGTAGAGGTTCCGCAGCAAGCTTTTATGAGCGTGCTGAAGCTGGACGACGAGTGAACAAAATTTTCCTCAGGCGCAGGAGTGACGCAAAGCGCCGAGGTGGTCTGCCTTTGTCTATTAAATCAACCACGGGTGTATATATTCATATTCCGTTCTGTCTTAAAAAGTGTCTCTACTGTGATTTTCCCTCCTTCGCCGGACAGGATAGCACTTTTGAAGCTTACAAGAACGTACTTATAAAAGAAATATCCGCTTCCGCGGAATTATCGGCATCCTCTAATTTAACCATAGACACAATTTTTTTTGGAGGAGGAACACCGACCATTCTTCCTCCAAAATGGATTGAAGAAATCCTGCGCGCCATATATAAATTCAAAATTGCGTCTAACGCCGAAATAACTATAGAAGCCAACCCATGCACTATAAATCTTGAATCACTTGGAATCCTAAAATCCATAGGTATTAATCGATTAAGCGTAGGTATGCAGGCCGGCCAGGACCATCTTTTGTCCGCCCTGGGACGGCTGCATGACAAAAAAATCTTCCTTTTATCCTATGAAGCCGCTCTAAAAGCGGGGTTTGACAACATTAATCTGGACCTTATATTCTCTCTGCCCAACCAAACCACAACCGACTGGGAAGAAACTCTTGAATTCGCCGCTTTACTAAAACCCACCCATATCTCGGCATACAGTCTTATTATCGAGGAAGGTACAGATTTTTATCGACAATTTAAATCCGGACGGTTAATTCTCCCGGACGAAGAAACTGACCGCAAGATGTACGAGCAAACCGAAAATATTCTTTTATCCCACGGCTATGAACAATATGAAATTTCAAACTACTCCAAACCCGGTTACGAATGCAAACACAATATTAAATACTGGGCGCGGGATAATACTCTGGGTTTTGGGCTTTCATCCCATAGCTTTTATAACGAGACACGCTGGCGCAATACTATTAATCTGCGTGAATACATGTCTCAACCCCCAACTCGATTGGATGTGGAACATCTCCGCGACCATGACGCAATGGCGGAGACTATGATTTTAGGTTTGCGCCTAAATATTGGCA
>JAISRJ010000053.1 GCA_031273705.1 Clostridiales bacterium | reverse complement strand
TTATACTTTGGGCTGTAAAGTAAATCTGTATGATACCGAATCCATGATTAACCTATTTCGTGAACGTGGGTATGAAATTGTGGATTCCAATCTTCCGGCGGATATTTTTATAGTCAACACCTGCTCTGTCACAAACGCGAGTGATAAAAAATCCCGACAATTAATCCGCCGGGCAATTGCGCGGAATCCGGACGCTTTTGTTATAGTATGCGGATGCTATGCGCGGTTAAATCCGGATAAAGTAAGTCAAATGCCCGGGGTAAGGCTCGTGTTGGGGCTGAAAGATCGCTCACGAATAGTGGATATGATAGAAGGGTTTCTTCTTGGCAAGAATAATTCATACTTATCAAGTGACGAGACACACGATAAGCGCAAGGCATATTACGACCCGTTTTTGAAAGAAGAAGGCAATGTTTTTGCTGAAAAACGAACGCGCGCTTACGTAAAAATTCAAGACGGCTGTGACAATTATTGTTCTTACTGCGTTATTCCCTTTGCCAGAGGGCCCGCCCGCAGCCGACTCCCGGTTGATATAATGGCGGAAATTCAAAATCTGGCGCGCGCCGGATATAAAGAAATAGTGCTAACCGGTATACATGCGGCTTCTTATGGAAAAGATTTAACAGATACCAAGCCGGAAGATTTGATTCGACAAGCTCATGATATAGAAGGTATAGAACGCATTCGGCTTAGCAGTGTCGAACCCAGGCTAATCACCCAGCCATTTATGGAAACATTAACCCATCTGTCTAAATTCTGCGACCATTTCCATTTATCGCTTCAAAGTGGCTGTGACGATACGCTCCGAAGGATGAACAGAAAATATACAACAGAGCAATATATGCGGGCTGTTGAATTGATTCGGTCCATATATCCGCGAGTTGGGCTGACCACAGACATGATTGCCGGTTTTCCGGGCGAGACGAACAAAGAATTTGAAGAGTCCTTTCATTTTGCCCAACAGATTGGGTTTATGAAGGTACATGTGTTCCCCTACTCCAAAAAAGATCTCACAGCCGCCGGGCGTATGCAAGATCAAATAGAGGAAAAAATTAAAACCGAACGGGCTGCCCGTCTTATTCAATTGAGTGATAGTATGGGTCAAAAATTTCTCAATTCGTTTATCGGGGATAAATTGTCGATTTTATTTGAGAAGAAAACAGACGACCATATATTTGAAGGGCATTCGACGAATTATATCAAAGTAAAAGTGGAATCTTTTGAGGACTTGCGCAATACAATCAAAACAGTAGAGATTGTTTCCATAAGTGACCGTTGTGCGCGTGGTAACCTCATTCAGGCACTATCAACAGATATTAATTTGGGTTCATGTATAAAATGCCCGAATTATCTTGAATTCTAAAAAATCATTGCATTATACAAAATTTTCAGTTATTATATCAACAACCTTATTTGCACGACAAGATCTAAACACCGCAAGGGGTGATTATGTGGAAAATCATTCGGATACTCAAAAATTTGGCAACGCTGAACGAATCGCAAAAACTGAAGTCAGAGATATTTTACAGGTAGTTTTCTTTGCCCTTAAAGAAAAGGGCTACCATCCGATAAATCAAATTGTAGGGTATATCCTATCCGGTGATCCCACTTATATTACCAGCCACAAAAACGCTAGGGGTCTTATCAGCAAGCTGGAGCGCGACGAACTGCTGGAAGAAATAGTGTATTTTTATCTTAATGAGCATTTACTTCATTAATAAGAATAGCAAACAGACAATGGGCGTTATGGCTTTGGACTTCGGTGATAAAACTATAGGTGTGGCAGTGAGTGATCCGCGCGGCGTGGTGGCTATGGGTATCGAAACCATTGGAAGGCGGCAGCCTTTCGGGGTAAATAGAAGCATTTCGCGCATAAGGGAATTAGTAAGGCTGTATAATATCACAAGCATTATCGTTGGCTATCCAAAAAATATGAATAACACCGAAGGCGAACGATGTGAGGCTACACTCTGGTTTAAAGAAAAATTGGAGCGCAGACTTAAAAATTTGCCCGTTTCTCTTTGGGACGAACGATTGAGTACGGCAGCCGCGCTCTTAACAAAGGGTAAAACCGCCGATCCATCTCAAATCGATACAATGGCTGCGGCTTATATTCTGCAAGGTTTTTTGGACTTTTTAAATCAAGATTTTTAAGTCAAGACTCTTCTACTCATGAGGTGGACACATGAACGATTTTGAGGAAAACATGGACGAATACGAAGTCATTACTATGCTGGGTGATAACGGAGAAGAGGTCCGATACGCGGTACTGGACGAAAAAGAATATAACGGCATAAACTATCTGCTGGTTATTGAAGAATCCGCCAGGGACGACGACGGCGCCGACGCCTCTATTATTAAACCTGTGGACAGTGACGGCGAAGATGAAATTTATGAGTTTATAGATGATGATGACGAGTTTAACACTCTCGCCGGACTGTTTCAAGATAATGATGAGTATGATATTGAATTTTAAACTATCATTCCGCACTTAACAGTCGGAATATTTTTTTTACCATAGTTTTATCAACATAAAAATTCTAGAACCCCTTTAGTCGTGGGTAAAAGTGAATGGAGGCAATGATTTTGTGGCGTCAAAGAAAAATAAACTGAGGGTTTTTTCTCTCGGGGGTTTGCAGGAAATAGGAAAAAACATGACGGTGCTGGAGTATGGCAACGATATTATCGTTATCGACTGCGGCGTGGCGTTCCCGGAGGACGATATGCTGGGAATTGACCTTGTCATACCGGATTTTTCTTATTTGATAAAGAATAAAAATAAAATCCGCGCTGTGTTTCTAACGCATGGGCATGAGGATCATATCGGTTCTATCCCATATTTCGCGCGGGAGATTAATGTGCCGATCGTCAGCACAAAATTGACTCTGGGTCTGGTGGATACAAAATTAAAAGAGCATAACCTTACCCAAGTCGAAAAAATCTGCGTAGAAGCGGGCCAAGTTGTAGAGGCGGGTGTTTTTAAGATCGAGTTTATCCGCAGTACTCACAGCATACCGGATTCGGTCGCTCTGGCGATATACACACCGGTCGGGCTGGTTGTGCATTCAGGGGATTTTAAAGTGGACTACACCCCCATTCACGGCGAACCGATAGATCTTCAAAGATTCGCCGAGCTGGGTCGGAGCGGTGTGTTGTTATTCTGCTGTGAGAGTACCAATGTAGAGCAAAAAGGTTTTACCATGTCCGAAAAAACCGTGGGCGCCATCTTTGAAGAGATCTTTCACCAAAGCCCTAAGCAGCGTATTATGGTAGCGACTTTTTCCTCTAACATTCATCGGGTACAGCAAATTATTAATTCCGCCGCCAATCATAACCGAAAAGTGGCGGTGGTCGGGCGCAGTATGACTACCGTGGTTAAAACCGCCAGCGAATTGGGCTATTTGGATATACCGCCGAATATGCAAATTGATATTGCCGAGATAAAAAATTATCCGGACGAAAGTTTGGTTATCATAACGACCGGCAGTCAGGGCGAACCTATGGCCGCCTTGTCCAGAATGGCTATCTCGGAGCATAAGCAGGTTGAAATAAAACCTGGGGATAAAATAATTATCAGCGCCTCACCCATTCCGGGCAACGAAAAAACGATCTCAAAGGTAATTAATAAATTGATGAGTAAGGGCGCGGAAGTAATCTATGAGGGCTTAACCGACGTGCATGTATCCGGTCACGCAAAGCAGGAAGAAATAAAGCTGCTGCACGCTTTGTTAAAACCGACATTCCTTATGCCCATCCACGGCGAATACCGGCACTTAAAGCATCACAAGCAGTTGGCGGTTGACATGGGCATGAAAAAAGAGAATATTTTTATTATGGATCTTGGCGACGCTCTCGAACTAACAGAAGATTCCGCAAAGATTAACGGCTCTGTTCCCTCCGGGCAAATTCTGGTTGACGGTCTTGGCGTGGGAGATGTGGGAAATATTGTTTTGAGAGATAGGAAGCATCTGTCGCAGGACGGGCTGATGATTGTGGTTGTAAGCATGGAAAAAGACAGCGGGCAGGTTATAGCGGGGCCGGACATTATCTCACGCGGGTTCGTATATGTCCGCGAGTCGGAAAACCTGATGGAAGAGGCTAGAAACGTTGTACGCGAAGCACTGTCCGACGGCAATGGCAGTTCGGAATGGTCGTATGTGAAAATGCTGATTAAGGACACCTTGAAAGAATTCCTATGGCAAAAAACAAAACGTTCGCCGATGATACTTCCGATAATAATGGAGGTCTAGCAGATAAATATGTCCTCTGCATATGAAAACGAAATTTTATCAGCGGCGGAATCTTTGGGTTCTTTATTAAAAAACAGCCTACTATACTCTCAGTATATGAACGCCTACAATCTCTTGACTCGTGAAGAATTATCCCAGTTAAAATCGTTTAAAGATTTGGACGCGCAAATAAAAACCCAGGAAAACCTGAGTTTTGAATTTGAAAAGCAGATAAGCAATGTCTATGCTCAGTTGACTCTAAACAAGCGTCTAAACGATTTCATAACCGCCGAGCTTGAATTATGCTCGTTAATTAAAGATGTATATGAAAAAATCAGTCTGCCCATCATTACGTTCGATTAATTCTTGATTCAAGAAAAATCTTTATTAATTAATTCTCAATTCTTTTCGCGTGAACAACTAAGCGAAGGTCTCCGCTGGGCGCGCAGGTCGAAAGCGTAAGTATTTGGTTGTCGGGATAGACGTTTATACCCGTATCGTATTGCGATTTACGGCGCATCTCTATCACTAACTGCTCATATTCATCGATAGTTGAAAATAACACTTTATTATAGAAGAAATCAATCTCTGTTTCATAGAATGAAAAAATCTCCCACTCTGTGTTTTCGTACATGGTCTGCAGGGAGATTTTTTTATGAGACTCATAAAAATCCCTGTCCTTGTAGTATCGTAAATTGTGAAACATCGAGCCGTTTTTCATATTATGGGCGTAAATGACATTGTTCGGATCAATTATTTCGGAGGCGTTTTCAAAATCCAGGAACGCGGAACCTCCAACATTACTTTGTTTTTTTAGATCATGATCCAGATAAAAACTATTGTCTTTGGTATGAGCGACCGGAAAATCTATGTTCGTTCCTTCTATCTTAATATAACCCACTATGTCTTGGTTATCGAATGTTTGACGCAACTTCTCTATTTCAGGCAGAATTATTCTGGGGGCGCTGCCCAATATATCTTGCGGATCTACATTCTCTATCATTTCCGGAACGATTGTACCCATCAACTTGCCATTTTCAGAAACGCGTGAGAAACCCTGACGGATAATATAGGGAGTTTCGACAGGGGAAGACGGAGTTTCTAAAATATCCCGAGCTGTTTCATTAATGCGGTCGTTCGTCCAAAGCCCGATATGATAAGTCGCAAACTTATAAATAAGGTATACTACGACGAAAGCGAGTCCGGCGATTACAATTTTCAAAATACCGACAAGCTTTTTACTTTTCTGACGAAACGCGCGAAACCACGCATTTTTCTCTTGTTCTTTTCTGTGAAGATCAAGATCAAAATCATCTTCCATATATTTTCGGTGCCGACTGGCCATAATGCCACCTCTTCCAACGTACTAACGTATATTTTACAGCCGTCCGCCAAACCTGTCAATGATATGAAATTAGGAATGATTGAGAATATTTGTCGAAAATTAATATGTTAAAGCGCCAGGATAAAATTTGCCTTTTTATGTGGTTTGTGGTAAAATAAAAACATATTTTTATTAAAGGTGTGTCTTATATTCGCGAGCGCAAACATTTTCGAGTATAACATACCTAATACGTTAATTCTATATGTTCGGCGTATAAAACACACTTCGTTCGTTAAAGCTAACCATAAGGAAATTCGTCAACTGCCGGCAAATTAGACATTAAGCATTTTTTGGGGGGTATTATTGTGCGAAAACCAACTGCCTTAATTCTGATTTTTACGGTTCTGGTTTTGTCCGTTTCGGTTGTAAGCGCGGATGTAAGAGTAGTTCTGCTTAGCTCGACAGATGTTATCGGGCAAGTAACGATTACAAATGTAGACGCCGATGATAATAATAGGGAATTGAATGGCTCAGAAATACTTATTACAAATACAGAAACAGATGTGGAGCACAGGGTACAGATCGAAGAAAACGGGGAATTAATTTACGAATTACCGCTGGGTAGTTATACTATAGAACAGATTACGGCGCCCGACGGTTATGAGCTTAACACTAAGGTATACGATTGTTCTCTAAACGTACCTTCCGGCGCAAGCGCAAGCAATGTAAAAGTTATTAACGCCTCTATTGTGTTTTCCAACACTGTTATTAGCGATGAAGATAGCGCCGGTAACGATGAGGCCGCCGCTGACGAGGATTACGATGAGGAGGACGCCGATTCGGCTATCGCTCCGACTAAGTCGGCAAGCGTCATAAATACATCCGATCCTTCCGATAAAAACCCCGAAACAGCCGACCCCACAACAATTATGGCGGGTGTTTTATTGGGTGCGATTTGTATTATGGGGCTTTGTCTGGTAATATTAAAGCAGCAAAAGACTAAAAAGCGTCACAGTTGATATTAACATACTTCAGCCGGTCGGGATTTATTCCGGCTGGTTTTATATTTTTCATGAGGGGGCTGTATGGCAAAGTTACTGCTAGAAAATGGACTTGAATTTGTGGGAAAGGCGTTCGGTTATCCGGCAAACACGGCCGGCGAGGTCGTGTTCACCACCAATATGACTGGTTATCAAGAGACACTTACCGATCCCTCCTTCGCCGGGCAGATTGTTTGTATGACATATCCTTTAATTGGTAACTACGGTCTTAATTTTGAGGATATGGAGTCCGACCGCCCCAAACTGCGCGGACTGATTGTCCGTGAGAACTGTGAATTTCCCAATAACTGGCGTTCTAAAATGGATTTGGATAGTTTTTTGAATAAATATCAAATAACAGGTTTAAAGGGCATCGACACTCGCAAGCTTACAAAGATTCTGCGGACTGAAGGGGCTATGAAGGGTAAAGTAATTGTTAATGACGAAGAGATACCCGATTTTTCTGAGCAGGATAAAAATTTAGTGGCAAGTGTCACCTGTAAGCAAGCATATACTATATCGTGCCCCGGCAGTCGTTATCAGCTGGCTGTATTGGATTTCGGGGCCAAAACCGGCATTTTGAGAGAACTGGCAAAGAACGATTGTGAATTGTATGTTTATCCGGCTTTTACATCCGCGAATGAGATTTTGGCTAATAATCCGGACGCGGTTTTTCTAACTAACGGACCCGGCGATCCAAAAGATATTCCCTCGGTGATAGAGGTTGTAAAGACGCTGATGGACGCTAAACCCGTGCTGGGGATATGTTTGGGGCACCAATTAATTGGGCTCGCGTCGGGCTGCGACACGTCTCGTCTTAAATTTGGGCATCACGGCGGTAATCACCCGGTGAAAGATTTGCGGAACGGACGGGTATATATTACATCGCAAAATCATAATTATGTCGTATCTGATCTAACCGACGATATAGAAGTTACACATATTAATGTAAACGATAATACTATAGAAGGCATTCGGCATAAGAACAAACCGGTTATAAGCGTACAGTTCCACCCCGAGGCCTCACCCGGACCCATAGACACAAATTTTTTGTTCGCGGATTTTCTGCGTACTCTATCATAAACAAAGGGGTTTCTATACTATGACACTTATAACAGGAGGGGCAAGGGTAGGAAAAACCAAGTTAGCGATTAACCTATGTAAGGATATAGGACCACAGGTCTTGTATTTGGCGGCGGGCGGAGGATCGGCGGCCGCTTTGGCGTCGAATAATTATACTAATGGCTGCGACCCGCTAACAGATGTTTTTTTTGAGAGGGAGATCATTCGCCGCAGCCGCAAACAGAGACCTTTTAGCTGGGACGTGCGAGAAGGTTTTTTGCATATAGCGGAGACGATGGAAAAAGAGGGCGGCAATTACGACGCTATTCTGTTAGAAAATGTTCGCTCTCTTATTTCTAACCTGATGTATCACTTCGGGTATTCCGCGCATAATTTTTGTTTAAGAACCTTAACCGTTGATATTGTAGAAGAAATTAACAGAATTATATCCACGGCGCAATTAATTAATTCCAGGGTTATTTTTGTGACCAACGAGGTACAACTGTATCCTACAACCGCCGACCATCATTATAAGGTACTGATGGATATTTTAGGGCGGATAAATCAGCACTTGGCGTCCGTCTGCGACGATGTATATTTTGTGGCGTCCGGCATCCCGTTAAAAATAAAGTAGGTGGAAATTATGTATGAAAAAGGGCTGGTTATCGATACTCTGCCGGATGGATCTATAAATGTGCGCATACAGCGCGGGAAAGCTTGCGCTAAGTGCGGGGCGTGTATGTCCGCGGGTGATCATATGATTATAAAAGCCACGAATCCGGACGGAGCGAAAGCTGGCGATTGGGTTTTTCTTTCTATACAGACACAAGGTTTTTTTAACGCCGTACTAATACTCTACGGTCTTCCTCTGATGGCGCTTATCGTCGGGTCCGTGGCGGGGTACTATCTCGCGTCGCGAATGGGATATAAAGACATAAGTGAGCCGATCGGGTTTGCGGCAGGCGTAATCAGTACTGTGTTGACCTACTTATTAATCGGCGGAAAAGAAAAAAGGCATCCGAACTCAAAATACACGCCCGTCGCGAGGACCGCGCAAAAATAGCCTAAACGGCCGCCACACCGGTCTGTTCGCTTTATCAATTTTGTTGTCTTATGTTGTAATCAAGGCTTTCGCGCTGGGGATACGGCGCGTTTTTTTGTTGAATCAATGATTTGCACAATCGAAAATAATTTGATATAATTATACTCACGAACGTGAGTATATTTTTGGTAGACAGAAATCTATGTCATTCGTATTGACCGCGCCTATAAATTGTTTTAGCGTATACTGTAAGACCGGCGTAAACCGGCTGGTATCGCTGACATCGTAATCCCGCGGGCTTTGGTCGTGGGGAATATGTCAAGGGAGGTAATGTAATTGAAAGCTACTAAAATGTTGGTATTCCTGCTTGCCGGCGTTACAATTTTCGCGTCGGCTTGCTCCGGCGGCGGCAACGCAAGCGCAACTAATCCCCCGGCAACGGCTGCCGGCTCGGCGGCGACACAGGTGCCCGCTGAATCTGGGGAAACATCTGTCGAATCCGTTCCGGCGGAAGGCGCGGTCTATCATCCCGCGCCCGGTGAAATGGGCGAGCCTTTCATCTACTATCAGGCGGAAGATTTAAGCACTCTTAACTACTTGGTCACTAACAAAGCGGTTGATGCCGAGGACGGCTACATTAACTTTGTTGACACCTTAGTGGAGACAGATAAATTCGCGCAGTTAACCGCTGACATAGCCACTGAATGGGAAGTCTCCGACGATCAACTCACTTGGACCTTCCATTTGCGTGACGATGTAAAATGGGTAAAATCCGACGCCACCGAATATGGCGCGGCTGTTACCGCTCATGATTTTGTAACCAGCGCAAAATATGTACTCGATCCATATCACGCGTCTATGAACTCCTTCTTTCTGACGGACTTCATCGCCGGCTCCGCTGAATATTACGAAGCTCTGTCCGCTCATGTCGATGAGGCGGATTATAAAGATAAAAGAGAAACCTACGCTGATTTTTCAACCGTAGGTGTAAAAGCGATCGATGATTATACACTCCAATACACTTTGAAAGCACCCGCGCCGTTCTTCATTTCCGTCACTACATATGGAGTGTATTTACCTCTTAACGAGCAATTCCTTAACGAGATTGGCGAAGATAACTTCGGCACGGGCGGCAAGGATTCCATTCTTTACTGCGGCGGCTTTACTCTTACCGATTGGCAATTGGACATTGAAAAAACTCTAACCAAAAATCCGAACTATTTCCAAGCCGATCGCATTCATATTCCATACATGCGGTTCTTTTCCATATCGGACGATGTTGTGCCGTTGGAGCTTTACAAGCGCGACGAGATCTCGGCTGTCGGTATAACCACCATGTATTTGGATCAAATGATGAGCGATCCGGCCTATATGGATAATTTATACGTTACAAAAACTTCCTCGGCTTCTTGGTATTGGTTCTTTAACACTACGTCAAACAACCCGGATTTTGTGACGGCGGCGCTAAACGAAAATTTCCGTTACGCGATGTTTCACTCCTTCAATAAAGATCCATACCTACGAACTATAAATCCGCAGGATGAAGGCGTTGACATGATGAATTCCGGTTCATACATGCCTCCGGAACTTTGCATTACCGAGGACGGCAAGGATTACACCAGCTTTGGTAGGCTGCCCGAGTTTATAGAGCGCAATAAGAATAATCATGACCCCGCTAAGGCTAAAGAGTTTTTAGAAAAAGCCAAGGCGGAACTGGGCGACTCTGTGAAGTGGCCGCTGACCGTCCGCATTTTGGGAACAACAGCCGAAACTTCTAAAACCCGCACCGCAATTATTAAGCAAGAACTTGAAACCACGCTCGGAGCGGAAAATATTGTGGTAGAGGTAGTCATTTATACTTCTGACACATATTATGATGTTATTGAGGGTAATGGATACGATTTCTCACAGCAGGGCTGGAGCGCCGACTATGCCGACCCCAGTAACTATTTGGGCACATGGCTTAAAGATAATGATGTCGCTCGCGGCTATGACAATTTCACCGACGTTTATCCGCAATTCGAGGCTCTTTATAATGAAGCCAACACGACTTACGATATAGACGCCCGCTACGAGAAATTTGCTGAAGCCGAAGCCTTGATGTATGAGCATTGCATTTTTATTCCATTCAACTACACAGGAGGCAACTACGCGATTTCTAAAATTCAGAATCCTTATGACGATGTCCAGGGTATGTATGGTTGCCCTCCGGATAAATTCACCGATGTTATCTACGGTTTAAGCCCAATAAGCGCCGAGCAGCGCGCGGCGGCAAAGGCGGAGTACGACGCCGAAAAAGCCGCGTTGGGTCAATAATACAATGACTAAATATGTAGTGGCGAGATTGTTGCGTTCTATCGTAACAATCTTCGCCGTTATTTCGATAGTTTTTTTGCTTTTAAGGCTAATGCCTATATCCGGATATTTTGAGCCGGGTACATATGAAAGGCTGCCGGAGTCCGCCCGGATTACGCGTCTGCACGCATTGGGTTTAAGTGATATGCAGGGTAATATGATTCATCCGCTGGTACAGCTGGGCAATTATTATAAGAATTTGTTCACTAAATTAGATCTGGGTGTTTCGTTGGGTATATCTCAAAACACGCCGGTTCTGGAGATTATCGCGCAAAAAGCCCCTTACTCCGTCGTATTGGGCGTTATTTCCACTCTAATCTCACTTCTATTGGGCTGGACATGCGGGCTGTTTGCCGCTCGATATAAAAACAAAGCCTTTGACAAATTCATTATTGTTTATGGCGCGATTGTGTCGGCTCTGCCGTCGATAATTCTTATTCTAATTCTGCAAATCTATATTACAGCCTGGACGGGCTGGCCGATGATTATGAAACAAGGGCAGCTAAATTCATGGTACACGCCTATAATAATATTGGTGTTGACCTCCTTTGCCGGAGACGCCCTGTGGCTAAGGCGGTACACCGTAGATCAAATAAATTCAGATTATGTAAAGCTGGCATACGCCAAGGGGCTGCCCAGTAACAAAGTATTTTTCGGACATATACTAAGAAACGCCTTTACTCCTATGGCATACAGTCTGCCGGCCGCTTTTATCTTAACAATCAGCGGTTCTCTGCTTATTGAAAACGCGTTTGGCATTCCGGGCATGGGGCGGTTCTTCCTAATGGCCATTACCCGACGTGATAACAATGTGGTTCAGGGTATTGTATTCGTCTACGTGGTATTAGGAATCTTTAGTGTGTTTTTGGGCGACATGCTTGCCGCTTTTGTAGATCCGCGCATACGCCTTACTTCGTCGGCAGCGACGGCGCGACCAGATGAAACCGACTTAGCCGGGGGTGCGGACAATGGATAATAATTCTGACAATTTAGACCATCTTTTTATATTGCACCCATATGAAAGAGATGTGACCGAGATAACGGAGTACAGTAATTATTCTTACTGGCGTTCGACAATCCATACATTTTTTCAATCAAAGTTGGGGGTCTCTGGGCTGATAATCGGCGCCACCGTAGTTTTGTTCTCGATTGTGCAGCAATACTTCCCCAACGAAGCGGGTAAAATAGCCCTAGAAAACGCTCGTCAGCCTTATGAGTGGATTTTTTATTTAACACAATATGATATGTGGAAATCCCCGCCGGACGCTTTGCATTGGTTCGGCACGGACAGCATTGGGCGTGATATGTGGGCGCGGGTTTGGTACGCAACGCGTATATCGATGCTACTGGCTTTTTTAGTGGCTTTGTTTGAGGTCATTATCGGATTCATAGTCGGCGCTGTTTGGGGCTATGTGCGCTCGATGGATAAATTTATGATAGAAGTCTATAACGCCATTCGCAATATCCCCAG